>CAYFKI010000120.1:0-4661 GCA_964343525.1 uncultured Cyanobium sp. | reverse complement strand
GCCGGATGCAGCGGGGCAGGTCTCCGGCCACGGCCATCTGCTGGCAATCCAGCAGCGCCACCTGCTCAAAGCCGCTCTGGCGCCGGGCGATCGCGGCGGGGAAGCAGGCATCGAGATCGGCAGTCACCGAAAAGGTGACCGAGATCACCCGTTCCCCCACCAGCCCATTGCGCTGGATCAGGGCCTCCACCAATTCGCTCACGGCCTCTTCAATCGCCGCGGCGGTGTTGGCGGTGGCGGTGGTGGCTCCCCGCAGGGCCCGCAGTTGGAGGCTGCTGTTCATGGTCGATACAGCCAGAGGGGTTGGCCATTCCAGGCCAGTTCCAGCCGCAGGGCCTCCAGCAGGCTGCGCAGTTGGCTGCGGCCAGGGATCACACCGGCGAAGCGTTTCGGGGGTGCGCCGAAGGTGATCGGCTTGGTTTTCTCGGGGTCGAGGTCGGCCAGTTCAGCCGCCAGCAGCCGGGCCGTTTCCTCATCACCCAGGGCATCCACCAGCCCCAGCTCCTTCGCCTGGGCTCCGGTGAACACGCGCCCATCGGCAAAGCCGCGCACGGTGCTGGCGCTAAGGCCGCGCCCGGTGGCCACCGCCTCCACGAATTGGTCGTAGCTGGAATCGATCAGGCTCTGCAGCAGCTCGCGCTCGGCGCCGGAGAGGGCCCGATCCGGCGAGAGGATGTCTTTGAACAGGCCGCTCTTGACGGTTTCAAAGCTCACGCCCACCCGCTCCAGCAGTTTGGAGAGGTTGTTGCCCCGCAGAATCACGCCAATTGAGCCGGTGATGGTGCCGGGGTTGGCCACGATTTTGTCGGCGGCCACGCCCACGTACACCCCGCCCGAAGCGGAGATATTGCCGAAGCTGGCCACCACCTTGCAGCCCTTCTGCTTCAGCCGCCCAAGGGCGCTGTAGATCTCCTGGCTGTCGCCAACCGTGCCGCCGGGGCTGTCGATGCGCAGCAAGAGGGCTGCGCATTCCCGGTCCTGCACTTGCTTGAGGGCCTTCAGCACCCGGGTGCGGGTGGCACCGGCAATGGGGCCCTCAATGGCGATCCGCGCCATGGCCTTTCGGGTTTTGCGGCGCCACGGCCAGACCATTGCTGCAGGGTGAAGTGGCTGGATCTTAAAAAGAACCCACCCTTGGGCCCTGCGGCCTCGGCCCCTCCATGCCCCAGGCCCAGCCTTGGCCGTTCTTGCGCACCATCTGGATGGTGGTGCCATTTGCCCTGTGGGGCACGGCGATGGCGGCGATGAAACCCCTGCTGGGGGCCGCCAGCCCGTGGCAATTGGCGCTGTTTCGCCTGCTGCCGGCGGGCGCCTTGGTGCTGCTGGCGGCGCTGGTGCTGGGCCGTTCTCTGCGGATTGCGGCTGCCGACTGGCCCTGGTTGGTGGCCTTTGCCCTGGTGGATGGCAGCGTGTTTCAGGGCTTTCTGGCCCGGGGCCTGGGGCCCGCCGGGGCCGGACTTGGCTCGGTGCTGATTGATTCCCAGCCCCTGCTGGTGGCCCTGTTGGCCCGCAGCCTGTTTGGGGAGGCGATCAATCCGGTGGGCTGGGTTGGCCTTTTGATTGGCCTTGGGGGGATTGCATGTTTGGGGCTGCCGGCCGAGCTGCTGCGCCACTGGTGGCTCGAGGGGCCCGCGGTGTTGGGGCTTCAACCCTGGAGCCATGGCGAGCTCTGGATGCTTGGGGCAGCGGCGGCGATGGCGATCGGCACCGTGCTCAGCCGCTATGCCAGCCGCCAGAGTGATCCGGTGGCGATCACGGGGTGGCACATGGTGCTCGGCTCGCTCCCCTTGCTGCTGGGGGCGCTGATCGATTCCCCCCAGGGGCTGTGGCCCAGTTGGACGGCGAGCGAGTGGGGCCTGATGGCCTACGCCACGGTGTTTGGCAGTGCCCTGGCCTATGGCCTGTTTTTCTGGTTTGCCAGCTCCGGCGATCTCACCGGATTCACCGCACTCACCTTTTTAACGCCGGTGTTTGCCCTGCTCTGCGGGGTGCTGCTGCTGCAGGAGAGCCTGGAGCCGCTGCAGTGGCTTGGGGCCAGCTTGGCCCTGGCTTCGGTGCTGCTGATTAACCGGCGCCAACAACTTTGGGGAGGTAGCAGCTGATGCGACTCCTGGTGGTGAATACCCCGGTGGGGCCCTGGGGCAGTGGCCGTGGCGGCGGCGTGGAGCTCACGGCCACGGCGTTGGTGGCGGGTCTGTTGCAGCGGGGCCATGCCCTCACGGTGCTGGCGGGGGAAGGCTCCTGTTTGCCCCCCAGCTGCAGCGCCGCCACGCTCTGGATCGAGGCCGGCGAGCCCCAGCCCAGCTGCCAGCACCAGCAGCGCTCGGCGCCGATCACGATGCCGGCGGATGGGTTGCTGCCGGCCCTTTGGCAGCGGGCCTTGGCCGAGCAGGCCCAGTTCGATGTGATCCTCAACCTGGCCTACGACTGGTTGCCCCTCTGGCTCACGCCCCTGGCCACCACCCCCTTGGCCCATCTGGTGAGCATGGGATCGGTGGGGGAGGCGATGGATCGGCTGATCAGCCAGCTCAGCCGCAGCCACCCAGCCCAGTTGGCCTTCCACACCGCCAGCCAGGCCGCCGATTTCCAGCTCGCCGCGCCGCCGTTGCTGGTGGGTAACGGGTTTGACCTGCAGCGCTACCAGTTTTGCGCCGATCCCCAGCCCCAGTTGGGCTGGGCCGGCCGGATTGCACCGGAGAAGGGTTTGGAGGATGCGGCCTGGGTGGCGGCCGAGCTGGGGTTGCCCCTCAAGGTGTGGGGCTACCGGGAGGATGCGGAGTATGCCGAGGCAGTGGCGGCTTCCGTGCCCGAAGGCACCTTGGTGTGGCGCGGTTTTCTTCCCACCGACCAACTGCAGGCGGAGCTGGGGCCCTGCGGCGCCCTGCTGAACACGCCCAAATGGAATGAGGCCTTCGGCAATGTGGTGGTGGAAGCCATGGCCTGTGGCGTGCCGGTGGCGGCCTATGCCCGGGGTGGTCCTGGCGAATTGGTGTTGGAGGGGGTGAATGGGGCCCTGGCCTGCCCCGATGATCGGCAGGCGTTGCGGGCTGCCACCGAGCGCGCCCTGGCCGTGGGCCGCCGGGGCTGCCGCGCTTGGGCGGAGCAGCACTGCTCCCAGGAGGCCTTTGCCAGCCGCATCGAAGCCTGGTTGCTGCAGCTGGCCGGATAGGTTTCCTGCACTGCTGCAGGCCCGGATTGAGCGTGTTGCCCGTTCCCCCCTCCAGGCGCCGCTGGGTGCTGGGGATCACCGCCGCTTTGGGGCTGGTGCTGTTTGTGTGGCAGCTGGGCACAACCGGTTTGGTGGATGAAACCCCGCCCCTGTTTGCCGCCTCGGCCCGGGCGATGGCCGACACCGGCGATTGGCTGATCCCCCGGGTCAATGGCTTGCCCCGCTACGACAAGCCGCCCCTGATCTATTGGGCGATGGGGCTGTTCTATGCCCTGCCGGGCCAGGAGCACTGGAACCCCTTGGGCACCTGGGCCGCCCGGCTGCCTTCCGCCTTGGCTTCGATCAGCGTGATGCTGGGCCTGGCCGGCACCCTGCTGGTTTGGCCCCAACACCGGGAGCGCCCCGCCATCACGGCGGTGACGGCGGCCCTGGCCTTTGCCCTCTCGCCGCTGGTGCTGCTCTGGAGCCGCATCGCGGTGAGTGATGCGCTGTTTTCGGCCTGTTTGGCCTGGAGCTTGCTGCTGTGCTGGCAGGCCTACGCCGATGGCCGTTGCCCCTGGTGGCGGGGTTGGCTGGTGCTGGGTCTGGCGGTGCTCGCCAAGGGGCCGGTGGCCGTGGTGTTGCTCGCCATGGTGGGCGTGGCCTTTGGCTGGCTCCAGGCCGATTGGGCTGGCTTGGTGCGCCGGCTCAAGCCCCTGCGCGGGCTGGCGATCACCGCGGCCATGTCCCTGCCCTGGTACCTGGCCGCCGTGGCGGTGGAAGGGGAGCCCTTCGTGCGCAGCTTCTTTGGCTACCACAACCTGCAGCGGTTCACGGTGGTGGTGAACCACCATCTCCAGCCCTGGTGGTTCTTTGGGCCGGTGCTGGTGATCGCCAGCCTGCCGGCCACCCCCTTGCTGCTGGTGGGCCTCGGCCAGGTGGTGCGCCGCTGGCGGCAGCCCGTGGCTCCGGAGTTGTCGCTGCAGCGCTTTGCCGCCTGCTGGCTGGTGGCGGTGCTGGTGTTTTTCACCGCCGCCGCCACCAAATTGCCCAGCTATTGGATTCCGGCTACGCCCGCCGCCGGGCTGCTGATCGCTTTGGCGGCCCAGCCATCCCCGCCGGGAGCGGCCCTGACCCGTTGGGCCTGGCGGGCCACCGCCGCCTTGGCGCTGGTGCTGGCCGCTGGCTTTGCTGCGGCGCCTTGGTGGGTGCCGCTGATCCGGGAGCCCGAGATGCCAACGCTGGCCGTGGATCTCCTGGCCGGCCCCTGGCTCGCGATTGCGGCGGGGTTGTATGGGCTGGCCGGCGCCTGGCTGTTCTGGGCCGCCGGGCGGGATGGGGCCATCCGCCTGCTGGGCCTGCAGCTGCCGCTGGTGGCGTTTGTGCCCTTGGTTTTGTTGCCGGTTTGGCGGCTTGGAGATCAGTTGCGGGGGCTCCCGGTGCGCCAGATGGCCGCCGCGGTGGTGCAGCACCGCCAGGCCAGCGAACCGGTGGCGATGGTGGGGGTGATGAA
>CAYFKI010000119.1:2308-4671 GCA_964343525.1 uncultured Cyanobium sp. | reverse complement strand
GGCCTCTACTCGATCACCCTGCGGCTGATGGGCCGCTCCAACATCCCCCTCACCGACACCCCGGCCGGGATCCTGGCGCTACCCGATCTCGGCTTGGGCCTCGATGGCCGCTGGGCGGTGGGCCTGGCTTTAGCCATCGCCGGCTTGGTGCTGGTCCTGGCCCTGCTGCTCGCCACCGATGGCGGGTTGGCCCTGCGGGCCCTGGGCAACAACCCCACCATGGCCCGCGCCAACGGCATCAACCAGCGGCGTGGTCTCACCCTGGGGATCGCGGCCGCCAATGGGTTGGTGGCTCTGGCCGGTGCGCTGGTGGCCACCTACCAGGGCTTTGCCGACGTGACCATGGGCATTGGCTCGCTGATCCTGGGCCTGGGCATGGTGATCATTGGCGAATCGTTGCTCAGGCCCCGCTCCGTGGGAGTGGCCCTGGGTGCGGTGGTGCTGGGGGCTGTGCTGTTTCGCACCCTGATTGCCGTGGCCCTGCAGCTGGGGCTCGATCCTGTCGACCTCAAGCTCACCACGGCGGTGTTGCTGCTGCTGGCCCTGGCCTTTGGCCGGTTGCGGATCCCCGGGCTCGCCGATCAGGGGAGGGGCGAACGATGAGCCTGCGCGTCGACAACCTCTCCTGGGGCCATCCGCTGCCCGGCGGCGAGTGGCGAAGCCTGTTTCGCGAGTTTTCCCTGCACTGCCCCCAGGGGCAATTTGTGGTGGTGATCGGCAGCAATGGCTCGGGCAAATCCACCCTGCTCAACCTGGTGGCCGGCACCTTGAAGGCCGGCAGTGGGCGGATCCAGCTGGGCGAGCGGCCGCTGGAGCGTCTGAGCGACCACGCCCGAGCCCGTTGGATTGGCCGGGTGATGCAGAACCCACTCGAGGGCACCTGTCCGGGGTTGAGCGTGGCGGAAAACCTGCGCCTGGCGGAGCGGCGGCACCGAGCTGGCTTTGGCTGGCGGTCGTTGCTTGGCCTCCACCCCAGCGCCGCCGACCGGCGGCGTTACCGCAGCCTGCTGGAGCAGTTGGGGGTTCCCTTGGCCGATCGGCTCGATGAACCCGTGGGCCAGCTCTCCGGCGGCCAGCGCCAAACCCTGAGCTTGGTGATGGCCACCTTGGCCACCCCCGAATTGTTGCTGCTGGATGAGCACACCGCCGCCCTGGATCCCCGGGCCGAGAGCACGGTGATCGGCCTCACCGATCGGCTGGTGCGCCAGCTCGGCACCACCACCTTGATGGTGACCCACAGCCTCGAGCAGGCCCTGCGCTACGGCGATCGTCTGGTGATGCTCCACGAGGGCCGCGTCGTCGGCGATTGGTCGGCGAGCGAGCGCGCTTCCCTCACCGAGGAGCAATTGCGGGGCCTGTATGGCTCCGCCATAGTGACGCCTTAACTGCTGACCGGCTGGGATGGCTTTGCAACGGCGTGAGTTTCTGGGGCTGATGGGCGTGGGCGCCACCAGCTCCCTGGTGCTCGCCGCCTGCGGCAAATTCGGCACTCCCAAGGTGAAGGGCCCCACCATCGGCATGTTGCAGATGGTGGATGCGCCGCCCCCCACCCTCACCCGCCAGGGATTTGAAGCTGCCCTGGCGGAAGCGGGCTACCTGCCAGGCAAAACCGTGAACTTCATCCAGAAGGATGCGGCCGGCGAGCTGGCCAACACCACCTTGGTGACCAAGCAGTTTGTGGGCGAACCGGTCGACATGATCCTGGCGGTGGGCACCCCGCCCCTGCAGGCCGCGATGAAGGTGGCGCCCGAGTCGTTGCCGGTGGTGTTTTGCTATTGCTCCAACCCCTGGGGCGCCGGTGCCGGCACCCCACCCGGGGGCGTGGGCCAGCACCGGCCCAACGTGGTGGGCACGATCGGCACCAACCCGGTGGGCAGGGAGCTGGATCTGGCTCGGGCCTTCAATCCGGCCTTGAAAACCGTGGGCTTGATCTTCAACCCGGGCGAACCGAATGCGGCCTACGAGGCCAAGGTGCTCGATGCGGAAGCCGCCAAACGGGGGATCACGGTGATCCAGCAGGCCGTGGCCAATTCCGGCGAGGTGCTGCAGGCCGCCCAGGTGCTGGCCGAGAAGCACGTCGAGGCCTTCGTGAAGATCGGCGATTACGCCACGATTCAGGGCTTCAGCTCGATCACCAAGGTGGGCCAGGAGAACAAGATCCCGGTCTATTCGGTGGATGCCGATGACATCAAATTGCCGGGTTGTCTGGCCACGATTGGCTGGGCCTACTACGACGATGGCTACGCGGCCGGCCAGTTGGCGATCAAGGTGCTGCGCGGTGAATCTCCCGCCAAGCTGGCGTTTGAGCCACTCACCAAAACCGATCTGTTGGTGAACCGCGCCACCGCCAAGGCGCTTGGTTT
>CAYFKI010000119.1:0-2208 GCA_964343525.1 uncultured Cyanobium sp. | reverse complement strand
AGTCGGGAAGGGGTGTGATCTCCTTGAGGCGCTCGTTGAGCTGCATCGCCATCGATTGACGGCCCACCGCCAGCACCTTGAGGGTGTCTTCATGCATGCGCAGCTGGGCATCGGCCACCTGCATGCCGCGCACCAGTTCCTTCAGGTCGTCGGGCAGGGTGTTGAGGTCGTAGCGCTTGCCCTCAAACGTGAGCACGGGCGGTTGGTTGGCGGAATCCACGCGGCAGCAGGGGAGGGCCTGCTCAGGATACGGGTCGCTTGAACACAAACATCAGCAGGGGCCCCAGCTGGGGAGCTTCCACCAGTTCCCAGTTCTCCTTGCCCAGGGCGTTGAGAAAAAACTGCAGCTGCTCCGCCGGATGGCGGGGTTTGGCGGCGGCCGCTCCGTATTGCTGGGGGAATTCCCGTTGGAGGAAGTCGGGGCTCAGGGCACCCCCAAGGCGGTCGCTGTCGCTGCGCGGGGAGGGCGGCTCCGGGGGATTGCCGCTCTCCACATCGATATGGATCACCTTGTATTCCCAGCCCATCGGGATGCGGCTGTCCTCAGGCCTGAAGGTGGATGAATTGTCGCTCGCAGAGCTCGCGGTAGCGGCCGCCTGCCGCCATCAAGCTTCGGTGGTTGCCCCGCTCCACAATCCGGCCCCGATCGAGCACCAGGATCTGGTCGGCCGTTTGCACCGTGGAGAGCCGGTGGGCAATCACCAGCACCGTGCGCCCGGCCATGGCCTGGTTCAGGCCCTGTTGCACGGCCTCTTCGGCCTCCGCATCGAGGGCGCTGGTGGCCTCATCGAGCAGCAACACCGCTGGATTTCCCAGCACCGCCCGGGCGATGGCCAGCCGTTGCAGCTGGCCGCCGGAAAAATTGCTGCCCCGCTCTTCCACCCGGCTGGCGTAACCCTGGGGCAGCGCTTCGATGAAGCCGGAGGCATTGGCCAGCCTGGCCGCTTCGCGGATTTGCTCGGGGCTGGCCGTCCGGCCAAAGGCAATGGCTTCAGCCACGGTGCCGGAAAACACACTGCTCTGCTGGGGCACCAGGGCCACGGCGCGCCGGAGCTCGCGGGCCCGCAGATTGGCGAGGTTCTGGCCATCGAGGCTCACGCTGCCGCTCTGGGCCGTGTTGAAGCGCAGCAGCAGCGAAAACAGCGTGCTTTTCCCCGCCCCTGAGGGCCCGACCAGCGCCACCACCTGGCCGGGGTGCGCCGTGAGGGTCACCCCCTGCAGCACCGGTTGGCTGGGGTCGTAGCCGAAGCTCACCTGCTCCAGCACCAGCTCCCCGCGCACGGGCCCGAGGGGTTGGGCATCGGCGCGATCGGGCGGCTCCACCGCCTCGGTTTGGATCGCGAGCAGCCGTTTGAGGGAGGCCTGGCCCTGCTGCAGTTCGTTGAAGTTGGTGGTGAGGTGGGCGATCGGATCGATCAGCATCAGCAGGGCCGCCACGTAGCTGCTGAAGCCCTGGCTATCGAGCCCCTGGGCCTGGATCCGGGCCGCCCCCACCAGCAACACGGTGAGGATGCCGGCCGCCTCCAAAAAGCCCACCACCGGGTGCTGCAGCGCCAGCAGCCGCAGGGTGCGGTAGCGGGCCTGGCGGTGCAATTGGATTTCGGTGTTGAAGCGCTCCTGCAACCAGGGCTCGGCCGCAAAGGCCCGCACCAGCGGCAGGCCACTGATGGCTTCCCCCAGCAACCCGGCCAGTTCACTCACCTGTTGCTGGCTGCGCTCGGCGGCCCCCATCACCCGGGCGCCAAAGCTGCTCACCAGCAGGGCCACCACCGGCGCCAGCAGCAGGGTGGCCAGGGCCAGCGGCCAATCCAGCCAAATCATGTAACCGAGCACCACCACCAGTTGCAGGGCGCTGGGCGTGGTGTCTTGGATGGTTTTGTAGATCACCTCCCCCACCCGGTCGGCGTCTTCGGTGAGGCGGTAGGTGAGATCGCCGGCGGAGAGCTTCTCCAGCGCCCCGAATTGCAGCGTTTGCAAGCGGGCAAACAGCAGCCGGCGCAGCTCTTCGCTCACCCGCAGGGCCGGGCCCGCCAGCAGGATGTCCTGGCCGAATTGGGCCAGTTTTTGCAGCAGAAACACCGCCAGGGCAGCGGCGATCGTGCGGGCCACCTTGGGGATATCGCCGGCGCCGATGGCCGGAATCAGTTGGCCGGCCAGCCAGGCCAGCAGGGGCCAGCAGGCCACAAACACCAGCATGCACAGCCCACC
>CAYFKI010000118.1:0-4682 GCA_964343525.1 uncultured Cyanobium sp. | reverse complement strand
CCGTGGCCCATCGCTCCGATGGCTCCGGCACCACCTTCGCCTTCACCAATTCCCTCAGCAGCTTCTCCAGTGAGTGGAAGAGCAAGGTGGGTGAGGGCAAGAGCGTGAAGTGGCCCGTGGGTGTGGGCGGCAAGGGCAATGAAGGTGTGGCTGGTGTGATCAGCAACACCCCTGGCTCCATCGGCTACCTCGCCAACGCCTTTGTGAAGGGGCCGATCAAGGCCGCTGCGGTGCAGAACAGGGCTGGCAATTTTGTGATGCCGAATCTGGCTAGCGGTCAAGCTGCTCTCAACAGCATCAGCTTGAATGCGGATCTGGCCGGTGAGGATCCCAATCCCGCTGGTGCCAAGAGCTATCCGATCTCCACCCTCACCTGGATCCTGGCCTACGAGAAAGGCAATGGTCTGAAAGCCGGTGCTATTCGCAAGGCGATGCTGCACCTGCTGGGCCCCGCCCAGAACCAGGCCGATGATCTGGGCTATGTCCCCCTGCGTGGCGACATCGTCAAGAAGTCCCGTGCCGCTGTGGCTCGCATCGGCGCCTGAACCTTGGCCGCTTGTGCATTCCGGGGGGGGCTAGGTGCCCCCCCCTTTTTTCCGCTCTGTGCTGGCAGGGGGCAGGGCTGATGGCCATCGCTTCGCCGGGGCTGATGCTGGTTGCCGAGGCTCCCGATGCCTGTGCTCCGCTGGTGCAGGCCTTGCTTGAGGAGGGGTTTCCGGTGCTGCAGCGCGCCTATTCCGCCCAGGTGCGCGATCTGCTGCAGGCAGCGGCAACGCTTGATCCCGCGTTGCTGGTGCTGCAACCACCGGTGGCGGTGGATGTGCGCATGGTCGCAGCATTGCGCAGCCGCAATGCATCGCTGCCCTTGCTGCTGTTGCTTCAGGCTGGCGATGAGGAACTGCGGGCCCAGTTGTTGGATGCCGGTGCCGACGACGTGTTGGTTCAGCCCTATGGCACGCGCGAATTCATGGCCCGATGCCGGGCGATCCTGCGTCGCAGCGCTGGTGCGCAGCCCAGGCCGGATCCCGGTGCAAACCAGGATGTGCTCCGGGTGGGTCCGATCGAGCTGGATCGCTGCCAGTGCCGGGTGACCCTTTCCGGAACGGAGGTGATGCTCACCCCGCGGGAGTTCCGCCTGCTGGAATGCTTCATGCTGCAGCCGGGGAGAGCCCTGAGCCGCGAACAATTAATTGAGCAGGTGTGGGGCCCGGATTACACCGGCGATAGCAAGAGTGTGGATGTGCATGTGCTCTGGCTACGCCGCAAGCTCGATGTGGCCGGATCCAGGCCTCAGCTGTTCATCACCGTGCGCGGGATCGGTTACCGCTTGGACGCTCCGCGCCCTTGAGGCGGAGCCGGATCGAGCGGGTTGACTCTGGAGGGGCTTGGTTCCGCTGGCGCAGCAGGGGGGCGTTGAACGGCATTCACCCAGCAGCATCCCGCCACGAAGCTGATGCTTCCCTTGCCTGTCTGAATCAGCATGGCGTTGGTGCGAGCGGTCAGATCAACCTAGAACTTCCAGGCTCAGTAAGAGCGTGCCCTCGGCTGCAGTTTGGCCCCGCCTGTGTTGTTCATCACCCGCGGATGTGCCGCGGGGTCCCCGCTTAGCGATAGTTCGGTTTCTTGAGGGCATCGAAGCTGCGCTCAAGCGTCTGGCCCACGGTGAGGCCCACTGGCAGGTTGCCGGCAAAGGCACTGCCCAGCACATTGCGGTAGAGCTTGCTGATCACCAGCCGATAGGTGGAGTCGTGCAGGGGAATCACACCGGCTTCGCGGGCGATCCGGCCACCACTCTGGAGGCTGGCGTTCACGAAATTTCGCACGGGCGGATCCTGGCGCAGCGCCGCTTCATTCACATAGATAAACAACGGACGTGACAGGGGCAGATAGCGCGATTGCTGCACGGCCTGGGGGGTTGGCTGTACCGCGCCCTGGGGACCCTGCACCGCCAGGGCCCGCAGACGGTCGCGATTGCTCTGGTAGTAGTCGTAGCCGAAATAGCCCATGGCCAGGGGGTTGGAGGCCACGCAGCGCACCAGAACGGTGTCGTCCTCGCTGGTGGTGACGTCGTGACGGGCGTTGGCTTCGCTGCCGTTGATCGCCTTGTTGAACGTGTCGTAGGTGCCGGAATCCGTGCCTGGGCCGCAGAGACTGATCGGCTTGTCGGGCCAGCGCGGGTTCACCTGCTTCCAGCGCATCACCCGCCCTTCGGCCTCGCGGCTCCAGAGCTGGCGCAGCTCGGTTGTGCTGATCGCTTCAACCCAACTGTTGCTCCGGGGCACCACCAGCGTGATGGCGTCGTAGGCCACCGGCAATTCGAGGAAACGCACGCCCTGGCTTGCGCAGCCCTGCAATTCCCGGTGATTGATCGGTCGTGAGGCGGCGGCAAGGCTGGTGAGGCCTTGGCAGAACTCACGCAGGCCTGCGCTGGTGCCGGTGGCCCGCGCTCTGAACTCCACGCCGGCGGCTCGAGCCCGGGGCGCAAACGAGCGGATCGCGGCCTGCGTGAATGGCAGCAGGGTGCTGGAGCCATTGATCGCAATGATCCGGCTTGCCGGTTGATCGCCCGCCAGTGCCGTGCTCAGCGGCGGGACGGCGGCCAGGCTGATCAGCAACGCCACAACTCCGGAGACCGGGCCAGAGCGGATTACCATCGCCACGATCATGCATCTCTGCAGCTAATCTGACCCAGGGGCATTGCTGTGGCGTTAACAAGCGTTTAACGCATGCCATGAGCCTGAAGTCACCGGATTTGCCTGGCGCAGCGACGCTAATCAAATCCCTCTCATCTGTTAACCCTCCCTTAAAGCCTTGCTCCCCAGCTTGTGGGACGGTGGTGGTGTGCCCCAGTTGTCCAGCTCTTGCCTGGTCGAGCAGACGCCATGGTTGCCCAGCCCCCGGTGGATTCCTTCACGTTGCGGCGTCGACCCCTGCGCGAGCGGCTGTTGGATCAGGGCTTTCGCCAGCTCATGGTGCTGCTGGCCTCGATCGTTGGCATTGTGCTGATTGGCATCCTGTTCACGGTGTTTGGCGGCGCCCGCCAGGCCATGGCCAGCTACGGCCTGGGATTCATCACCACCTCAGACTGGGACCCTGCCGGTGATCGTTATGGCGCATTCACGGCCATTTACGGCACGATCACAAGCGCGATCCTCGCCCTGTTCATTGCTGTTCCCCTGGGCATCGGGACGGCTATTTTCATCACCGAGAACCTGATCCCGCTGCCGGTGCGACAGGTGCTTGGAGTGATGGTGGAGCTCCTGGCTGCGATCCCTTCGGTGGTGCTTGGCCTCTGGGCCATTTTTGTGATGGAGCCTTTTCTGAGGCCTGTGCTCTACGCACTGCACCTGTCGTTGGGATGGCTTCCCTTCTTCTCCACGGAGCCACAGGGGCCTGGGATGGCCCCTGCAATCCTGATTCTTGTGGTGATGATTCTGCCGATCATCACCGCGATCAGCCGCGATTCTTTGCAGCAGGTTCCCGTGGAGCTTCGTCAAGCCGCCTATGGCGTTGGCACTACGCGCTGGGATGCCATCCTGCGCGTCATTCTCCCCGCCGCCATTTCGGGGATCACGGGCGGAGTGATGCTGGCCCTCGGCCGCGCCATGGGAGAAACCATGGCTGTCACAATGATTATCGGCAACTCCACCAACTTCAGCTGGAGTTTGCTGGCGCCTGGTAACACGATCTCCTCGATGCTGGCGAATCAGTTTGGTGAGGCCGATGGCCATCAGGTTTCGGCATTGATGTACGCCGCACTGGTGCTGATGCTGCTTACCCTTGTGGTGAACATCCTGGCCCAGTGGGTGGTGCGGCGCCTGAGCCTCCAATACAACTGAGTTCCATCTCTGTGCGCTCTCCCGCCATGGCCCTCTCCAATCCTTCCGATGGCTTCGAGCGCTTTTCGCTCCGCTACCGCCCGGGCCTCTCCCGCAACCGTCTGAACCTTGGCCTCACGGCTCTGGCTGGTGTGTTTGCCCTGATCGCCGTGTTGCCGCTGGTGCTGGTGCTGGCCTACGTGCTCATCAAAGGTGGCTCGTTGATCACCTTCGGCTTGCTCACGCAGCTGCCGCCTGCGCCGGGGCTCACGGGGGGCGGCATCGGTAATGCCATTTGGGGCACTGTTCTGGTCACGTTGATCGCCAGCCTGATCGCCATCCCGGTGGGCGTTGGTGGTGGCATTTATCTGGCCGAATACTCGCGCTCGGGCCCATTTGCCCAGTTTGTTCGCTTTGGCACCAATGTGTTGGCGGGTGTTCCTTCAATCATCTGCGGCGTCTTCATCTATGGCCTGATCGTGAGCACGAGGGTGTTCTTTGATCAGAGTTACAGCGCCATGGCCGGTGGCATCGCGCTCGCGGTGCTGATGCTGCCCACGGTGATTAAAACCACCGATGAGGCCCTCAAGCTGGTGCCCAATGAGTTGCGCTGGGGTGCCATCGGCATTGGAGCCTCAAACGTGGTCACCATCCTGCGTGTGACCCTGCCTTCCGCCTTCTCGCCCATTGCCACCGGCGTGGTTCTGGCCATCGCCAGGGCTGCGGGTGAAACCGCACCGCTGATTTTCACCGCCCTATTCTCTCCCTTCTGGCCCGAAGGAATCTTTCATCCTATTGCCACGATGTCGGTGCTGATCTACAACTTCGCGATCATGCCCTACGAGGCTCAGATTTCCCTGGCCT
>CAYFKI010000117.1:0-4696 GCA_964343525.1 uncultured Cyanobium sp. | reverse complement strand
ATCGTGCATGAAACCTTCAGCGAGCAAGCGCTCCTGGCGCTAAAGCTCGAACACCCCGAGGCCGAAGTGCTGGCCCACCCCGAATGCCAACAGCACCTGCTGGATCTCGCCGATTTCATCGGTTCCACCAGCGCTCTGCTGCGCCGCTCCGCAGCCAGTGAAGCGTCGAGCTTCATCGTGCTCACCGAGCCGGGGATCCTGCACCAGATGCGGCGCCAGGTGCCAGCCAAAAGCTTCTTCGAGGTGCCAGGGGCCGATGGCTGCAGCTGCAACGCCTGCCCCTACATGCGCCTCAACACGTTGGAAAAGGTGTGGCAATGCCTCCACAGCCTCGAACCGGCGATCGAGCTCGACGAAGACCTGCGGCTGCGGGCCCTCGCACCGATCGAAGCGATGCTGGCCATGAGCCGGTAGGAGCTACGAAGCCTGCTCGAGTTTTTTGACGATCAGGGCCATCAGCACCAGCGAACCAGCCAGGGCGATCAACAGGGCAATGGTCATGACAGGGGAGCCATCCAACCTGGGGATTATCCACGCACCACCCCAGACGCAGCAGGGCAGCCAAGAAGCCCCAAGCAACGCCTGGGCCTGGTTGTTTGTGTACGGCACCTTGAAACGGGGGCATCGCCACCATCAACTCCTGGTGGGAGCTGGTTTTGGTGGAGAGGCCAGGGCCCATGGCCTGCGGCTCTACGACCTGGGACCCTTCCCGATGGCGATCGAGGAAGCGGGCTTCCACATCGAGGGTGAACTGTTCAGGGTTCCAGCAAGCCAGCTGCAAGAGCTGGATCGTTTTGAGGGGGCACCCCGGCTGTACGAGCGGATTCTCTGGCCCAT
The DNA here is from genome assembly GCA_964343525.1 of uncultured Cyanobium sp. GTDB lineage: Bacteria > Cyanobacteriota > Cyanobacteriia > PCC-6307 > Cyanobiaceae > Cyanobium_A. Next base: position 3,859 of record CAYFKI010000117.1, on the reverse strand, counting down.
CAGCCCAATCCACTCCGGCCCTCCCCACCAGGCCTGGATCTATCGGGGCCGTGCCCACCAGGTGCGCCATGTGGCGGCGATTGGGCCACGCTATGAACCAAGCCTGCCGTTACCCCAAGCCAACCCATGAGCCTCACCCTCTACGGCGGTGCCCGCAGCCGTGCCTCGATGCCGCGCTGGTACCTGGAAGAAAAGGGCATCCCCTACACCTGGCGCCAGCTGGCGATGGAGAGCGGGGAACACCGCCAGCCGGAGTTCCTGGCGATCAATCCCTTTGGCAAGGTGCCAGCCCTCGTCGACGACGAATTGCAGAGTCCTCACGGGGGCCCGCTGGTGTTGTTTGAAAGCGGCGCGATCCTGCTGCACCTGGCCGATTGCCATGGCCACGACTTCAGCGGATCCCCCCAGGAGGCCGCTGCCAAGCGGGCACTGGCCGCCCAATGGATCCTGTTTGCCAATGCCACCTTGGCGATGGCGTTGTTTGTGCCCAGCAGCCGCGAAAAAGACTGTGCCCGCCTGCTGGAGGAGCTCAACCGCCAACTGGCCGATGGCCGCTCCCTCCTGGGGGGTGAACCGGGAAGTTGGAGCGTGGCCGACTGTGCGGTGCAGGCCTATTTGGCCTACATCCCGATGTTTTGTCCTGAGATCGATCTAGGCCCCTATCCCCACGTGCAGGCCACGATCACAGCCACCCAACAACGGCCGGCCTACCGGCGGGTGATGGGCCTGACTTGACGGCGGGAGCCTGCACCTCCCAACGTGACGGCTTGTGGCTGCTGGCCTGCCTGGCCAACGTGTCGTGGACACCCTGACTCCCCCAGCAGCCCGCAGCCGGCCCCGGTCAACACCTGCCAAGCGGCCGCTTTGGAAATACAAACGGGCAGCGGCGATCGCCGTTCCCGTTGGATTTCTGGCCTTTCTGGTGGCCATCGCGCCGCCCCTTCCGGAAAGCAAACGCGATCCCGGGGCACCGCTGGTGACCGCCGCGGATGGTCAACCCTTTCGCTACTTCCCCAACGACGAGGCCTACGCCCTCGATTTCGATCCCAGGGCGGTGAAGCTCGATTTGCTCGAGGGCTGGGACAAGGAGCAGCAGGCCTACAACGACCGCTCGGCCCTGGCCTTCATCTCAGGGCCGATGTACGAGCGGCATGTGAATGCCCAAGGGCAGGAGATCACCGTCCCCCTCGGTGACATCAAGTTGGGGGATCGGGTCTGGCGCGGCCTCAACCGCACCGCCGCCCGGCAACGGGCCTTCATTGGCATTCGCCACGACGGCAGCGTGAGTTTTGGCTACGGCGAACTCACCCCTGCCCGCGCCCTCGAATTCGAGTCATTTATTGGGGGCTTGCACAGCCTCTACAACGACCTCGAGCAGCCCCCGGCCGCCTACAAGGGCGCCTACAGCATCAGCATGGGCCAGCAAATCCGCTATTTCCTGCCGCGGATTCGGATGGTGATTGGCTTGCGCCCCGATGGCCGCATTGAGGTATTGATGAGCCGTGACGGCCTCACCCTCGAGCAAACCCGAGACCTGGCCCGGCGCCGGGGCCTTCGGGCGGCCTATCTGCCCGACCACGCCTCCAAAAGTCGGTTCATCATCCCCGGGGTCAAAGGGTTCAACGATGCCGATGCCAACTGGATCAGTGGGGGAGCCACCAGCTTTGTGCACGTGCCCTACATGCTGCGGTTAAGCAACCGCTCACTGCTGTTGCGCGGTTCCCTGCTCACCTCCCTGGCCACCAGCAGTGGCCCCACGGGCTGCGGCAACCCCTTCCAATGCGGTCAGACCCTGGGGGGACAACTGGTGGATCGGGCCCTGGCGGGCTTCAACCGCTTGATGGAACGGGGCGTGGAGCCGATCGCCCGGCTGATCTGGGCCCCCCGCGGCCAGAAACCAGGTTCAAACGCCCCCTTCCGCGAACCTCCGATCAGCGCCGATCCCCTGGCCCTGCGCCAGCGCCAGGAGGAAGCCGGCCAGGGAGCCAAGGGCACCGACGCGGACACCAGCCTCGACACGATCCCGCTGCCTGCCGATCTACCGCCACCCTTGGTATTGCCGGATGGGGCACCGCTGGCGGCGCCCCCAGACCCCAACGCCGCCCGAGATGCCGATGGCGCAGCGGCAGCGGGACCAACGGTGGGAACCCCCTCCGCCGGGGCTCCCCAGCCGCCTCAACTGCCACCGCCGGTGCCGAGCCAAACCCCCTAGCTAGATCGCCGCAGCAAGGGCCCGCACCACATCGCCACGGGTGAGCACGCCCACGGGCTGTTTCTGGGGATTGAGCACATAGAGCCTCTGGGTGCTGCGCTCGTGCAGCAATTTGGCCGCCGCGGGCAGGGGCAAGTCGGCCTGGCAGCTGTGGGGGCTCGAACTCATCACATCGCCCACGGTGTTGCCCAACACCTGGTGCACCTGCTTGTCCCACTGAAGCGGATTGCGCAGGTAGATCACCGCATCCAGCAGCATCACGTAGGGGCCTGCATCGAAGCCGCTTTCGCGCACCATCAGATCCTGCTCGGTGAGCTCACCGACCAGCGCACCTTGGCCATCCACCACCGGCAAACCGCTGATGTGGTGGTCGCTCATCAGCTGAACGGCCTGTTGCAAGGGGCTCTGGGCCGTGACCGAGAACACAGGGGCTGACATCACTGCGGAGACCGGCTGTTGCACCACGGGCCAAATTGTTCAACTGCCGTCATTCTGGGGCCGAGTCAGAACCAGCGAATGGGGCCCAACCGCCTGCGCCAACTTGCCAATGCCCTCACCGCGGGCCGCGCCCTGGTGGGCTTGCCCATGCTGCTGGCCCTGGGCAGTGGCCATCCCGCCATCGCCTGGTGCCTTCTCGCCCTGGGTGGGCTAAGTGATGCTGCCGATGGCTGGCTGGCCAGGCGAGCCGGCGGTGGCTCGGTCTGGGGCGCCCGGCTGGATCCCCTCACCGACAAAATTCTGATCGCGGCACCCTTGCTGTGGCTTGGGGCCAGCGGCGTGCTGCCCCTGTGGGCGGTGTGGCTGCTGCTAGCCCGCGAGTTGTTCATCTCCGGTTGGCGTGCCAACCAAGGCAGTGGCGGCCCAGCATCCAGCTCCGGCAAGGCCAAAACGATCCTCCAATTTGCGGCCCTGCTGCTGCTGCTCTGGCCGGCCGGCTGGGGACTCGGCCTGGGGCTTTCCCCGGCCCTGTCGGGCTGGCTAAGCAGTGCGGGCTGGTGGCTGTTCTGGCCTTCGCTCGGGCTAGCCCTCAGTTCAGCCTGGGGCTACCTACGCCGGGGCTGAGCCGAGCAGGGCGTCATCGCCACTGAAATCCGGGCGGCGCTCAGGATCGCTTTCCATCCGCTTGGCGTAGTCGTTGGCGTAGCTATCGGCCAAGCCTGTCTCCAAATCAAAGACCGGTTCCCAAGCCAATTCCCGCCGAACCCGGCTGGTATCGGTAAGGAAATGGGCTAGGCGAAGGGGAAAGGCCTTGCGGGCCTTGGGATCCAAGCCGGCTGGATCAAAGGAGCGAATCTCCACGCTTTCGGGGGTGCGACCACAGGCCCGGGCAGCCGCCGCCACCAACCCGCGGAACGTGACGCCCTGGGAACCGGTGCAGTTGTAGATGCGGTTTGCCGCCGCATCCACCTCAATGCAGCGGGCCATGGCCGCCGCCAGATCCTGCACGTGGCCGAGTTGGGTGATGGTTTGGCCATCGCCAGGCAAGGGCACGGGCCGCCCGTGCACGATGCGATCAAAGAACCAGCTCTCAACTGGGTTGTAATTGCCTGGCCCATAGATGTAGGTGGGCCGAAAGCTGGTGAAGGGGATGCCCTGGCTGCGCAGCCAGGCTTCCGTTTCGGCTTTGCCGGCATGGCGGCTGGCCGG
>CAYFKI010000116.1:2261-4710 GCA_964343525.1 uncultured Cyanobium sp. | reverse complement strand
CGACAGCTACCACCGCTACGAGCGCGGCCCCATGAAGGAAGCCATGGCTTCTGCCTTGGCCAAAGGCGAAAACTTCTCCCACTTCGGCCCTGAGGCCAACCTGTTCGACAAGCTCGAAGAGCTCTTCAAGACCTACGGCGAAACCGGCAGCGGCCAGAAGCGCTACTACCTCCACTCGCTGGATGAGGCCGCTGACCACAACGGTCGCCTGGGCACCAACCTGGAACCGGGCCAATTCACCCCTTGGGAACCCATTCCCGCCGGCACCGACCTCCTCTTCTACGAGGGCTTGCACGGTGGCGTGAAGGGCGAGGGCTACGACGTGGCGTCCCTGGCCGATCTGTTGGTGGGCGTGGTGCCCATCACCAACCTGGAATGGATCCAGAAAATCTCCCGGGATAACGCCGAGCGGGGCTACTCAGCTGAAGCCACGGTCGATACGATCCTGCGCCGGATGCCGGATTACATCAACCACATCTGCCCGCAGTTCAGCCGCACCGACATCAACTTCCAACGGGTGCCCACGGTGGATACCTCCAACCCGTTCATGATCCGGAACATCCCCACCCCGGACGAGTCGTTTGTGATCATCCACTTCCGCAAGGGAGCCCGCGAGAAGTGGGGGATTGATTTCACCTACCTGCTCGACATGATTCACGACTCCTTCATGTCCAGCCCCACCTCGATCGTGGTTGACGGCGGCAAGATGGGCTTCGCGATGGAACTGATCCTCACCCCGATCATCCACCGCATGCTGGAAGAGAAGAAAAGCCTCGCTTGATCGGGGCGATCCCAATTCCGTTGTCCACTCTTAAACTGAGTGGATTCGTGATCCGGTGAGGCCAATTCCCTTCACCACCACCACAACCAACCGAACACCGTCGTTCCAGATTGCGGGAGCAGCCTCAACAGCTGCTCCCGTTTTGCGTTTGGATCAAATCAATAGTCAGCAGGTGTTGCTGGCGGCCAAGCGGGTTTGGTTCCACTATTTGCAAACCAGCCCCATGGGAGCGGATCCCCTTGGGGTGGTGTTGTCGATGGAGGCGGGCAGGGTGGTGTTCAGCCAGCCGGTGCTGCTGCCCAACGAACAGTTTGTGGCGATCGATTGGCTGCGCGGCCGTCAGCGGCGCCCCAACAACCCACGGTTGCGCATGCCGAAAACGGCTCGGGCGACACCTGCTGCGACAGCTGATGCCATGGGAGAAGCAGCCGTGCCTGCACCCTGGCGCGGGGAGCTTCCATGACCGTGGCCCTGATGCTCTTCGCCCCCGTCTTAGTGCCGCCGATGGAAGCCAGCCTGATCCAGCCCTTGGCCGTGCTGGCGGCCCTGATCGGTGCCTGTGTGGGCAGTTTTCTCAATGTGGTGGCCTGGCGACTGCCCAGGGGTGAATCACTGCTCTGGCCTCCGAGCCATTGCCCCCGCTGCAGCACCCGGTTGCGCTGGTATGAAAATGTGCCGGTGTTGGGGTGGCTGTTGCTGCGGGGCCGTTGTGGTCACTGCGGCCAGCCGATTGCCTGGCGCTACCCCGTGGTGGAGCTGCTCACCGCCGGGCTTTGGGTGGCCATCAGCCTCGCCCATCCCGTGGTCATGGGGCCCCAGCTAGCCCCCCTCGCCGGCATCCTGGCGGGCTGGCTGTTGGTGAGCTGGTTGGTGCCCCTGGTCTTGATCGACCTCGACCACCTCTGGCTGCCCGAACCCTTGTGCCGCCTTGGACTAATTCTGGGGATCCTGATCACGGCCCTGTTGGGCTGGAGCCAAGGGGACGGGATCGCCCGGGAGCTCCTCACCAGCCATCTGTTGGCCGCCGGTTTCGCCCTGCTCGGGTTTGAGCTGGTGAGCGCCGTGGCGGAGAAACTCATGGGCCGGCCCGCCCTGGGGCTCGGCGACGCCAAGCTGGCCGCCCTGCTCGGGGCTTGGCTAGGACTACCGGGCCTGGGGGCCGCGTTGCTGCTGGCCGTGTTTGGCGGCGCCCTGGTGGGAGGCATTGGTCGGCTGAGCGGTCAGTTGGGCCGCCACCAACCCTTTCCCTTTGGTCCATTTCTGGCGGCCGGGGGCGTGGCCGTCTGGATCAGTGGGCCGACGTTTTGGTTCGAGCGTTTGGGGCTGTTTGGTTAGGCGCCTTAAATAGGCCTTAGCTCACTGGCCCCTCCTGCCCATGTCGCTGTTCGACTGGTTTGCCGACCGCCAAAAAAATGCACCGGTGGTTAGGGGCACCCAGGAGATCGAGGAGGGCGATGGCCTGTGGAGCAAATGTCCCGATTGCGGGCAGGTGGTTTACCGCAAAGACCTGATCGCCAATGCCAGCGTCTGCAAGGGCTGCGGCTACCACCACCGCATCGATAGCGACGAACGCATCCGTCTGATTGCCGATGCCGGCAGCTTCGAGCCCTTGGATGGCGATCTGGCGCCCACCGATCCCCTCGCCTTCAAGGATCGCCGCAGCTATGC
>CAYFKI010000116.1:0-2251 GCA_964343525.1 uncultured Cyanobium sp. | reverse complement strand
GATCGATGGGATCGGTGGTGGGCGAAAAGCTCACCCGCCTGATCGAGGAAGCCACGGCCCGCCGCTATCCGGTGCTGATTGTGTGCGCGTCCGGTGGAGCCCGGATGCAGGAAGGAATGCTGAGCCTGATGCAGATGGCCAAGATCTCCGGTGCCCTGCAACGCCACCAGGAAGCCGAACTGCTCTACCTACCCCTGCTCACCCACCCCACCACCGGAGGCGTGACCGCCAGCTTCGCCATGCTGGGCGATCTGATCCTGGCCGAACCCAAAGCCCTGATTGGCTTTGCAGGCAGACGGGTGATTGAGCAAACCCTGCGCGAAAAACTGCCCGACGGCTTCCAAACCGCCGAATACCTCCGCGATCACGGTTTCGTGGATGCGATCGTGCCGCGCACCGAGTTCAAGACCACCCTGGCGGCGCTCCTCGCCATGCACGGCAGCCGCCAAGCCGTCACGGCCTAAACCGGTGCTTGACCGTTTGCGGCAATGGATCCTGGCCACGGCCCTGCTGGTGCTGGTGGCGATCGCGATCGCACCTGTAGCTATGGCCGGCCCGGTGGACTGGCAGGAGGTGCCATCCACCAGCGAAGGACGCCAGTGGTGGGATGCGGGCAGCCTCCGGCGCACCAAAGCAGGCAACCTGTCGGTGTTGAGCCGATTTCAGCGAGCCACGCCCGAATCCGAAGACAACCAACGCCAGCGATTGGCCGATTTGTATGTGATGGAAATCGACTGCGAGCAGCAGCTGTTTCGCGACACCTCCATCAACGGCTTGCCCCAGTTCCAAGCCGCCTGGCTGCCGGCCTCAGGCGACAACCTGATCACCTCGGTGATTGAGGCCTCCTGCGAGGCCGCCTCCCATCGCCCCGAACTCACATGAGTGCCCCCTCTCCGCCGCTGCGGGTGGCCATCGCCGGGCTGGGCTTTGGCGCGAAGGTGCATCTGCCCGCCCTGCGCTCCTGCCAAAACACCGAACCCGTGGCCCTCTGGCACCCCCGCACCGAGCGGCTAGAGGCGGCCTGCCGAGATGCCGAACTCACCGGCTACAGCGACTTTTCCCAGCTACTGGCCGATCCAGCGGTGGAGGCGGTGGTGATCGCCACCCCGCCGGAACCGCGGTTTGCGCTCGCCAAACAGGCCTTGGAAGCGGGCAAGCACGTGATGCTGGAAAAACCGGTGGCCCTCTGCGCCGAGCAGGCAGAAGAACTCCAGCGGCTAGCCCTGGCGCAGCAACGCACGGTGGCGGTGGATTTCGAATACCGGGCGGTGCCCCTGTTTCAGCAGCTGGCCCAGCTGATCCAATCGGGGGTCCTGGGGGAGCTCTACCTGGTGAAACTGGATTGGCTGATGGCCAGTCGGGCCGATGCCCAACGTCCCTGGAATTGGTATTCCCAGGTATCCCAGGGGGGCGGCGTGCTGGGGGCCCTGGGCACCCACGCCTTCGACACCCTCCACTGGCTGGTAGGTCCCACCCGCCAGCTGAGGGCCCACCTGCAGACCGCCATCCAACAGAGGCCCCTGCCCGAGCCGGGCGGCCCACTGGCCAGCGTCGATGCCGAGGACATCGCCCTGGTGCAGATGGAACTCGAAACCGCTGCAGGACAACGGGTGCCGGCCCAGCTCAATTTGGCCTCCGTCACCCGCAGTGGACGGGGCTATTGGTTGGAGGTGTACGGCAGCGAGGGCACAGCCGTGCTGGGCTCGAGCAACCAGGCCGACTATGTGCACGGCTTTGGCCTCTGGCACGCCCAGGGCAGTGAGGCCCTGCGGTCAGTGCCAGCCGATCCCCAGTGGGCCTTCAGCCGCACCTGGGAGGATGGCCGCATTGCCCCAGTTGAGCGGCTGCACGCCTGGTGGAGCTCCGCCGTGCGCGAGGGGCGGCCGATGATCCCGGGTCTCAGTGAAGGGGTGCGCAGCCAACGTTGCTGCGACTGGGCCCGCCTCGGATTTGGCCAAGAGGGGCACCATCAGGGCATCCCCTAGAGTCGCCCGCAGTTTCCCCCATCCGAGAGGTTTTATGGCGCTCGTTCCGCTTCGGCTGCTGCTCGACCATGCCGCTGAGAACGGCTATGGCATCCCTGCCTTCAACGTGAACAACCTGGAGCAGGTGCAGTCGATCATGGAGGCCGCCCATGAGACCGACAGCCCGGTGATCCTGCAGGCATCCCGTGGTGCCCGCCAGTACGCCGGCGAAAACTTCCTGCGCCACCTGATCCTGGCCGCTGTTGAGACCTATCCCGACATCCCGG
>CAYFKI010000115.1:0-4856 GCA_964343525.1 uncultured Cyanobium sp. | reverse complement strand
TAGCCCCTGAAATGGCGCGCGGAATCTATCACGTGACCGGCAGCCGCCCGGGCGGGCAAGGGATCTCGCCAGATCCCGGCAGCTCAAAGCATCACGGGCAACAGCACCCGTTGGGCCACGAGTTGGCGCGCCACCGCGGCCTGGTGCTGGGGCTCCCAGCCCAGGGCCAGCGCGCCGATGGGGGTGCCCGCCGGAGCAGCCTCGAGGGCCTGCAGCAACGCCAAGCCATCGGAGCTGAGATCCAGAGGCGCCATATCGGAGTTGAGCAGGGCCTGCGAGGGCCAGCCCCAGAGGCAGCGGTTGCGCTCGCCAGACATGGCCAACAACGCCCCATCGCTGCTCCAGTCGCGGGGCTCCACCGCCCCTTTGGTGAGGAAAAACTCGAAATGGCTGATGTCGGGATCCAGGTCTTCGATCAGGGCCCATTGCTGGGCCGCTGGCAAGGCCTGGGCCCGCTCCAGCAGTTCTCCCTTGAGCAGGCGGGCCGGATCCCACACCTCAGGATTGGAAAAACCCGCAAACTGCAGATCGGCGCTGGCCACAAACCGCATCAGCCGCTCGAGGTTGTAACTCGTCTCCTGCGGATGGAGGTACATGTCGGCGAAATTGGCAGCCGCAGCGGTGTCCATCGCCCAGCGCTGCTCGTGATGGCAACGCAGGCGATTGGTTGGCGGCAGGGTTTCAAACAGGCTGCGGCCCAGGCGCAGGCCCTCGTCGCCATGGCCCACCCCCAGCACCCCCAGGGCCCGCTGGGTGCGATGAATTTCCCAGCGGCCACCATCGGCATAGAGAAAGAGATGGAGGATCCCGCCCGGCTTGAGCAGGGCCGCCAGGGCCGCAAGACCTGCCTCGGGCTCACGTAGGTGGTGCAGCACCCCTACCGAATTGATGTAGTCAAAGGGGCCTTCCCCGGCCAGATCCAGCAGGCTGCGTTGCTCAATGCGCAGGGTGCTGGCCTGGGCGGCTGCCCCTGAACGACGGGCGCGCTCCCGGGCCACCTCCAGGGTGCCCGCACTGATGTCCACCGCCAGGATGGCCGAGCCCGGATTGAGGTGGGCGAGGTAATCGGTGCTCACGCCCGTGCCACAGCCCGCATCGAGGATCTGCCAGGGCCGCGGGGCTCCGGCGCTTCGGGCCGGCAGCACACCAGCCACGAAACAGCGGGCACTGTCCACACACCAACGCCAGTTGTACCCAGGCGGTGGACCGTCCTGGAGAGGATCGCCGGGGTAGGGGAATCGGTCGTAGAAGGCGCTCACCACGGGGGTGGCTCCATCGCTTGCAGTCACGAAAGCAGGGCGGTGATGGGGCGAGCTTTTCATGGCCCGCCCCCCGTTGGCCCGCCCAAACCAACCCCGCTGCAAACATTTGTTCATGGCAGCTCTTCGGGCCAGACCATCAGCCGTAACGTGGCCCAGCCCGGTTCGCTCTCGTCAATGACCGTGACCGCCAGCAGCGGCAGCACCAGGGTTGCTCCCCAGCGCTACGACACCCTGCCGCTCTCCAGCGTCCGTCAGGCGGAGCAACAGGACCGTTTCCCAGACGGTGGCGAGCTCCAGGGGCTCATCACGTTTTTCCAAAGCGGCCAAGTGCGGATTGAAGCCGCTCGCCGTCTTTCGGATAACGCCGAATTCATCGTGGCCAAGGCCGCCAACCGGATCTTTGCCGGCGGTACGCCGCTTTCCTATCTCGACGCCCCGATTGGCGCTTCGGCCCAATCCACCACCGCCCGTGCCCCTCTGGCTGCCGACCAAGCCGCCTTCCAGCAATCGGTGCAAACCTTTGCCCAGGGCACAGGCAGCACCGGTGGCAACGTGTTCACCCGCCTGCTCGATGGTGCCGGCGGCGATGCCGACGTGCGCGTCGTGCTGCCCACGGGCTTCAGCCCGATTGCGGTCGGTCGCTACGGCACCGAACGGATGAAGAAGTCGGTGCGCGACCTGGCCTGGTTCCTGCGCTACGTGGGCTATGCCCTGGTGGCCGGCGACCCCAGCATCCTCGCCGTCAACACCCGTGGCCTTCGGGACGTGCTGGAGAAAGCCTGTTCCCTGGCCGCCACCAATGTGGCCCTGCAGGAAATGCGGGCTGCTGGCGCTGGCCTGCTGAAGGACAACCCGGAAGCGCGCCAGATGGTGATCCAGTACTTCAACGTGCTGATTCAGGAACTGGCCGTTCCCACGCCCTCCAACCGCCAACGGCTCGGCAGCCCTGAAAACCAGGGTCTGCAGCTGCCCGCCACCTATGCCCTGGCCGCCGAAGGCGCCCAGCGCTTCAACATGAAGCCCGGCATGAGCGGCGCCCAAAAAGCCGAAGTGGTGCGCGCGGCCTATCGCCAGGTGTTTGAGCGCGACATCGCCAAGGCCTACTCCCAGGTGGTCTGCCCGGTGGAAGCCACCCAGGTGCGCCAGGGCGACATTTCGATGCGGGAGTTCATCCGCGCCCTGGGTCACAGCAAGGAGTACCGCCAGCAGTTCTATGGCCGTTTCTCCAACAGCCGTGCCGTGGAACTGGCCTTCCGTCACTTCCTCGGCCGGGGCATCAGTTCCCGGGAAGAATTCACCCGCTACTTCGACATCGTCAGCGCCCAGGGCCTCAACGGCCTGGTCGATTCGCTGATCAACACCCAGGAGTACGCCCGGGTCTTCGGCGAAGAAACCGTTCCCTACCTGCGCGATCTGGGTGAAGAAGCCCAGGAAAGCGCCGGCTGGGGATCCAACCGCAAACTCTTCCGCTACAGCGCACCGTTTGAAGGGGCACCCCAATACGTCACCCTCTACGCGGCCTATCGCCAGCCCTTCCCCGACCAACACGTCTACGGCGGCGGCAATGATCCGCTTGCCCTCAACTACGGCGCGATCTTCCCTTCCAGCACCGCATCGGTAGCCACCCGGCCGGCGCCCTATGGCTACGACACGCGCCGCATCCTGATCGGCAACGGGCTCCAACAGCCCGGCCAGATGAACACGGCCCAATTCCGTAAGGCCAGCCCGCGGCGGGTGGGTCCCAAGGTGGTGCGACTGCAGCAAATTGCCACCGGCGGCGCCTCCGTGCCCCGGCGCAGCGGCCAACCCAGTGTGCGCAGCACCGAAGCGAGCACCCAAGGGGTGATTCGTGCTGTTTACAACCAAATCCTGGGCAACACCGGCTACGCCGGTGAACACACCCGGGTCGAAGAAATCAAACTGGAAAACGGCGACATCAGCCTGCGCGAGTTCGTGCGGCAGGTGGCCCGATCCAATGCGTTCCGCCGCCGCTACTGGAGCGGGCTGTACATCACCAAAGCCATCGAGGTGATGCACCGCCGGATCCTGGGCCGTCCCACCTTGGGTCGCTGGGAAATCAACGCCTACTTCGACACGGCCGCCCGTCAGGGTTTCTACGGCGTTGTCGACGCCATGCTCAACAGCCGGGAATACAACGACGCCTTTGGCGAAGACACCGTTCCCTTTGAGCGCTTCATCACCGCCGGCGATCGCAACGCCCGCCAAGTTCCCAACCTCAAGCGGGCCTTCCAAGCAGGCGCCTACAGCGCACCAGCCGCCCCGCGCCCCGATGTGGTCCCCGCCCAGGCCCTCAGAACCACCGGCGATCTGGTGCCCCGCAACCTCCCCGGTCGCACCAATGTGATCGTGGGCAGCTGGACGGCCGAGGTGAGTGGTGGCGAAGCCTATGCCCCCACCAAACCCGCCGGCAGCGACGCTGCTTTCAGCATCCGCCAGGCCCCAGCCCCCAGCCGCCGTTGGCGCGCCGATTCCCCCAGCCAGTTCGGCACCAGCAGCTTCATCGAAGCGCCCGCGTCGTCCACCGGCATCACGGTGGGAGCTGCCACCTGGCGTGCCGCGGTGGGTGATGGCCGCAGCAGCGGTCTCGCCTCCGAGCCAACGGCAGCGATGGCCAGCGCCCTGCGGCCCGGTCGCCCCCAAGGCTTCAGCCGCCGCGCCAGCCTCAACCGCCCTGTCCAACTGGGTCGCACCGCCAGCGAAACCCAGGTGCAAGAAGCCATCGAAGCCACCTACAAGCAGCTGCTGAACCGGGTACCCTTCGCGGCCGAACGGCTGGGCGATTGCGAATCCCAGTTCCGCAACCAGCAACTCACGGTGGCTGAATTTGTTGGCCAACTGGCGGTCAGCGACCTGTTCCAACAGCGCCTGAACCGCATGGCTCCCCTGCGGGCAGCCTCGGCCGCCTATCTGGCGCTGCTCGGACGTGCCGCCCAGCCCCAGGAAGTGAGCCAGTTCCTCGCGATCCGTTCGGATCGCGGCCAACTGGCCGCCGTCGACACCCTGCTCAACAGCCAGGAATTCGCCCAGGTCTTCGGCCAAAACACCGTGCCTTACATCCGCGGCCTGGCCACGGCCGACGGCCAACCCCTGAGCACCGTCAACCGAACGGCTGCGCTCTATGCGGGCAATGCTGGTCTCAATCCCAGCCCCCAAGGAGCCATCTGAGCCATCGGGCAGACGGCAACGATCCCGTTCGTCCGGTTACCAAAAACACCCCAAACCTCCTGGCCATCAGGCCGGGAGGTTTTTTGATGATCTGCTACATAAATCAATGCAATCTTGACCGGCAAGGTGAAACACCTCTGCCAATCAGGCATGCAAAATGATGAACAATTGCCACGGCCTGTTGCTATTAGCAGCTTGAGCGAGAGCCGTTGCGGGCCAAGGGATCTGCAAAGCAGAATCGCCGTGAAGAACTGTTACCGGGGCCAGGGGCTCCGCGGGCCCTTGGCACAGAATGCTTCAGCGATCGGCGCAAGTCGATCACTCCACTTACCCACCGGATACCGGTCTCCGTCAAGGCGGCCGCTTGTTTCGAGGCAGAACTGCATGAGCATCGTCTCCAACTCGATC
>CAYFKI010000114.1:256-4896 GCA_964343525.1 uncultured Cyanobium sp. | reverse complement strand
CCTCCAGCACCGGCGCCAGGCGCCGATCCCCGCGCCCCACAAAATCCTCCACCGCCGAGAGACGCACATCGGTGAAGTTGGTTTTGATGCCCCGCAGCTGGCGCAACGCCGCGCGCAACAACTCCTGGCGCCGCTGAAATTCAGCCGTGCTCACGCTGTGCCACTGGAAGGGGGTGTGGGGCTTGGGCGTGAAATTGCTGATCGTGAGGTTCAGCTCCAGCCGGCCTAAATCGGCGCATTGACGCTGCAGCGAGCGGCAGGTGTCGGCGATACCCAGCACATCGGCGTCGGTTTCCCCCGGCAGGCCGATCATGAAATAGAGCTTCACCTTGCGATAGCCGCTTTCCATGGCGGTGCGGATGCCGCGCAGGAGCTCCGCATCGGTGAGGCCCTTGTTGACGATGTCGCGCAACCGTTGGGTACCGGCCTCGGGCGCAAAGGTGAGACCGGCTTTGCGGGTGCCCCCCAGGATGTGGGCGATGTTGGTGTCAAAGCGATCCACCCGCTGGCTGGGCAGGGTGAGGCTCACGTTGTGGTCGGCGAGGCGGTTGCGCAGCTCCACTCCCACCGCCGGCAGGGCGAGGTAATCGGAGCAACTCAGCGACAACAACGAAAAATCGGCATAGCCGGTTTTGGCCATGCCCTCCTCCACCGCCTCAATCACCGCTTCAGGCGCCACATCCCGGGCCGGGCGCGTGAGCATGCCCGGCTGACAAAACCGACAACCCCTGGTGCAGCCGCGCCGGATCTCGATCGTGAGCCGATCGTGCACCGTTTCGATGTGGGGCACCAGGCCCATGGCGTAGTGGGGCATCGGCGTGGCCGTGCGCCGCTGAACCCGGCGGGGCACCCCCGCGCCCAAGGGCTCAAGGCTCACCCCATCCGCCCCTGGGCCGTAGAGCGATGGCACGTAGACCCCCGGCACCTGGGCCAAATCAGCCAACAGCGCCTGGCGGGTGAGCCCGGCTGCCTTGGATTCAGCCACCACCAGGCCAATTTCAGGCAGCAGCTCCTCGCCATCGCCCAGGGCGATGAAGTCGAAGAACGCTGCAAAGGGCTCTGGATTGCTGGTGGCCGTGGGGCCGCCGGCAAAGATCAGGGGGGGTGCCTCGGGATGGTTCAACGGCAGATCACCCCGATCAGCCGCCCGCAGGGGCACCTGGGCCAGATCGAGCATCTCCAGGATGTTGGTGCCGCCCAGCTCGTAGCTGAGGCTGAAACCCAGGATGTCGAAGGCCGGCAATGGGCGGCGGCTTTCCACCGCAAACAGGGCCTGGCCCCGTTCCCGCAACCGGGCGGAGAGATCGGGGGCCGGCAGATAGGCCCGATCGCAGAGCTGCCCCGGCAGGCTGTTGAGAATCGAATAAAGAATGATGTGGCCGGTGTTGCTGGCACCCACCTCGTAGATCTCGGGGTAGGTGAGGGCCCAGCGCACGCCAGCGCTCTCCCAGGCCTGGGGCCAGTCGCGGGGCTCCACCCCCAGCTCATTGCCCAGGTAGCGGGCTGGCTTGCTGATGCCCAGATCGATCAGGGCATCGAAATCAACGGGAGCAACGGAGCCAGCCATGCTCCGATCGTATGCAGGGCCACGGATGGGGGCATCCGTCCCACAGCAAGCCACCCCGCCATAGGACAATCGCGCCCAGTGTCAACGGGCCCGGTGGCGGCCCCCCGCAATGGTTCAGGTCAACGGCAACTACCTCAAACTCAAGGCGGGCTATCTGTTTCCGGAAATCGCCCGGCGCGTGAAGGCCTTCAGCGAGGCCAATCCCAACGCCGCCATCATTCGCCTGGGCATTGGCGATGTCACCGAACCGCTACCCGAGGCCTGCCGCACGGCCATGAAGGCGGCCGTGGATGCGATGGGCACCCCCGAGGGCTTTCACGGCTACGGGCCCGAGCAGGGCTACCTGTGGCTACGGGAGGCCATCGCCAAAACCGATTTTCAGGCGCGCGGCTGCGACATCTCTGCCGAGGAGATCTTCGTCTCCGACGGCTCCAAGTGCGACAGCAGCAACATCCTCGACATCCTGGGCACGGGCAATCGCATCGCCGTGACCGATCCGGTCTATCCGGTTTACGTGGATAGCAACGTGATGGCGGGCCGCACCGGTGAAGCCAATGCAGCCAGCCAATACGAGGGCCTCACCTATCTGCCCATCACCGCCAGCAATGGCTTCACGGCGCCCCTGCCGGATGGGCCAGTGGATCTGATCTATCTGTGCTTCCCCAACAACCCCACCGGCGCCGTGGCCACCCGGGCCCAGCTGAAGCAGTGGGTGGATTACGCCCTGGCCAACGATGCCCTGATCCTGTTTGACGCCGCCTATGAGGCGTTCATCCAGGATCCCGAGCTGCCCCACTCGATTTATGAAATTGAAGGGGCCCGCCAGTGCGCGATTGAGTTCCGCTCGTTCTCCAAAAACGCTGGTTTCACGGGCACCCGCTGCGCCCTCACGGTGGTGCCCCGGGGCCTGATGGGCACCGCTGATAACGGCGAGAAGGTGGAGCTCTGGGGCCTGTGGAATCGGCGCCAATGCACGAAGTTCAACGGCGTGAGCTACATCGTGCAGCGGGGTGCCGAGGCCGTTTATTCCCGGCAAGGCCAGGCCCAAGTGAAGGCTCTGGTGAGCTTCTACATGGACAACGCCGCCATCATTCGCCGCGAACTCACCGCTGCAGGCCTCGCCGTGTACGGCGGCGAACAGGCCCCCTACGTGTGGGTGAAGACGCCTGAAGGCCTGGATTCATGGGGCTTCTTCGACCACCTCCTCAACCGGGCCCATGTGGTGGGAACCCCGGGCAGTGGCTTTGGTGCCGCGGGCGAGGGTTACTTCCGCCTTTCGGCCTTCAACAGCCGCGCCAATGTGGAGGAGGCCATGCGCCGCATCCGTTCGCTTTGATCGTGTTGACCTCAATCCAAAGATGACAACCGCAAGCCAAGGCACCCTGGGACGCGAGACCGGCGGCGCTGCCGTGATCGAGAAAGCCCCGGAGCGGGTGCGCAAGCACTCCCCCCGCTACAAGGTGCTGCTGCACAACGATCCGGTGAACACCATGGAATACGTGGTGGTCACCCTGCGGCAAGTGGTGCCGTCCCTGAGCGAGCAAGATGCCGTTGCCGTGATGATCGAAGCCCACAACACCGGCGTAGGCCTGGTGATCGTTTGCGATCTGGAACCGGCGGAGTTTTACTGCGAAACCCTCAAGGCCAAGGGGCTCACCAGCACCCTCGAACCCGAAACCTGATGGACGCCAAGGCCACCTGGGTCAGGCTGCTGGGCAACAGCTCCTGGCTGGGCACCGTGCTTTACGTGCCGGTGCTCTATGGCCTGGGTTGGCTGATCGTGCGCCCCCTGGCTCTGGTGGCCCCCCAATGGCGCAGCGATCAAGTGGATCTGGCCGGCTTGGTGGTGGCCCTGGTGTTGCTCCTTGGCACCCTGCCCACACGCCTGAAAGCGGTTTGGGCTGACAGCCATCCCTGGCAACGGCTGGGCCTGGCGGTGCCGCCACCAACCGCCCTGCGCAGCTGGCTTCGCGGCCTGTTCAAGGCGATCGCGCTGCTGGGCTGGGTGAGCGTTGTGCTGATGCTGGGCGGCCAAGCCCAATGGTTGGGGGAGCTGAACCAAGGCCTGGTGCTCAATGCCCTGGGGTTGATGGTGGGTGTGGGCTTTGCCGAAGAGCTGCTGTTTCGCGGATGGCTGTGGGGGGAGCTGGAGCTGCGGCTGAGCCGCCAACGGGCCTTCCTGCTCCAGGCCGCAATTTTTGCCCTGTTGCATCCCTGGTACCGGATGCCGGGGCTAGAGGCGATCGGGCTACTCGGCGGGCTGGTGCTTTTGGGGTTGGTGCTGGCGCTGCAGCGCCGGGCCGACGGGGGCTGCCTGTGGGGATCGGTGGGCCTGCACGGCGGGCTTGTAGGTGGTTGGTTTTTGCTGCAGAAAGGGCTGCTGCAGATTTCCCCCGGCGCTCCGGGTTGGTGGGTGGGCCCTGGCGGCGCCGACATCAACCCCATTGGCGGCCTGATCGGCTGGATTGGCCTGGGGGTGCTGCTGTGGGTGCGGCGGCCCTGGTGGAACCCACCCTCTGCGTAGCTTTGGCCGAACCAGGCCCACCGGTTTGGCGTGGCTAGGTGGTTGGCGTGGCTAAGTGGTTGCCGTGGCGAGCGCTTTCCGGCCCTCAACGGGGGCATGCAAGGCCTCCTCCAGAGGCGCCAGGCCGTAATCGCGCTCCAACAGATCCATCACGGTGCGGCCAAAGTCATCGGGATTGCGATCGAAGGCCTCCAGGCAAATACGGCCAAACACGCTGCCCATCGGCTCGGGGTTCCAGAGCATCTTGCGGGCCGTCCAAGGCAGCATGCTCATCGGGTTGTAACCGGGCTCCAACAGGCCCTGGTCGAAACCGTATTGCTCCAGATGGGTGTGGGGCTGGAGGCCGATGAAGAAGATCGCCGGCTCCACCTTGTCGGCGCCGAAGATCTGCTCGAGGGCCCGGTGGTAGGCCACGGTCTGGCGGATCGTCTCGGGCCGTTCGTCGATCACATTGAACGAGTAGTTCACCGACACGTGTTCGCGAAAACCGGCGCGGGCCAGCAGCCGGCAGTTCTCCAGCACGGTGCGGAGGTTGTAGCCCATGCGCAT
>CAYFKI010000114.1:0-246 GCA_964343525.1 uncultured Cyanobium sp. | reverse complement strand
CTCGATGTAGCGGCGGGCCGGGATGAACTGGGCATCGGTGAACCAGAACCCGCGCACGCCGCGCGCGTAGAGCTGGCGCATCTCCGCGATCACCTCCTGCACCGGATTGACCCGGACGGCCTTGCCCTCCACCACCGTGTACACGCAGTAACAGCAGTTGTGGGGACAGCCGCGCTTGGTCTGCACGCCCACGTAGAAGTCGCCGCCATCGAGATACCAACCCAGCTGGGGCCAAATCGAGGCGCT
>CAYFKI010000113.1:0-5037 GCA_964343525.1 uncultured Cyanobium sp. | reverse complement strand
CGCAGCCCATCACCTCCAGCCAGCGGCCGCGCCACTGCACATCCACCTCGGCCGAGGGTTCGGTGAAGGGGAAGTAGCTGGCGCGGAAGCGCACCGGCAGATCTCCAAAGAAGCGCTGCAGGAAGGTGGTCACCGTGCCCCGCAGGTGGGTGAAGTCGAGTCCTTCATCAATGGCCAGCACTTCCACCTGGTGGAACACGGGCGAGTGGGTGGCATCCACCGCATCGCGCCGATAGACCCGGCCCGGGGCAATCACCCGCACCGGCGGGGGGTTCTGCTCCAAATAACGGATCTGCACCGGGGAGGTGTGGGTGCGCAGCAACCGGCCATCCTCCAGATAGAAGGTGTCCTGCATGTCCCGGGCGGGGTGGTGCTCGGGGATGTTGAGGGCCGTGAAGTTGTAGTAGTCGGTTTCGATCTCCGGCCCTTCCGACACCCGATACCCCAGGCCGGAAAAGATGTCCACGATCTCTTCCACCGTGCTGATCAGCGGGTGGCGATGGCCCGGGGGCACGAAGCTGCTGGGGGCCGTCACGTCGAGGGTTTCGGCGGCGATGCGGGTCGCCATGGCCGCCTGTTTCATCGCGCTTAGCCGTTCGCCCAGCAGCCCCTGCACCTGGCCCTTGAGCACATTGGCCCGCTGGCCCACCAGGGGGCGCTCATCGCCGGGCAGCTTGCCCATGGCCCCGAGCACACCGGAGAGCTTGCCCTTTTTGCCGAGCAGGCCCACCCGCAGCTCTTCCAGTTCAGCGGCCGTGGCCGCGGCGGCGATCGCTTCAGCGGCGTCTGCCTCCAGCTGGTCCAGCTGGTCGGTGAGCTGCTGCAGGGACACGGTGGCGCTCACAGGTTGCTCTGAGGGATCTGAGACTGTAAGGAGGCGACCTGGTTCGGCAGGCTTTCCGTGATGGCACCGCTCAAGATCCTGATCAGCAACGACGACGGCGTCTTTGCTGACGGCATCCGCACCTTGGCCAATGCCGCCCTGGCCCGGGGCCACCAGGTGAGCGTGGTGTGCCCCGACCAGGAGCGCTCGGCCACCGGCCATGGCCTCACCCTGCACACTCCGATTCGGGCGGAGCGGGCCGATGAGCTGTTCGACCCTGGCGTGCGGGCCTGGGCCTGCAGTGGCACCCCCAGTGATTGCGTCAAGCTCGCCCTGTTCTCCCTGCTCGATGCATGGCCGGATCTGGTGCTTTCCGGCATCAACCATGGCCCGAATCTGGGCACCGATGTGCTCTATTCCGGCACCGTGTCAGCGGCGATGGAGGGCACGATTGAGGGGCTGAAGGCCCTGGCGGTGAGCAGTGCCGATTTCCAGTGGCGGCACTTTGGCCCCGCTGCCCAGCTGGCGTTGGATGTGGCGGAGCGGATGCTGGTGGAGGGCTGGCCCGAGGGGATGCTGCTCAACCTCAACGTGCCCCCCAGACCACTGGAATCGATTGGGCCCCTGCGCTGGTGCCGCAATGCGGTGCGGCGCTACACCGACCAATTCGACCAGCGGGTGGATCCCCGCGGGCGCACCTACTACTGGCTGGCGGGTGAGGTGGCCAACGACCTGGAGGCGGAGGTGGCTGGCCCTGCGGACTGGCCCACGGATGTGGCCCATGTGCAAGCTGGCGGCGCCTCGCTGACACCGCTGCAGCCCGACATCTTCTGGCGCGGGAGCACCCGCGATTTGCCCGACCTTCAGGTGGGGCGGTAGATCCGCTGCAGCAGCCAGAGGCTGATCCAGAGGCCGATCACGTGGGCAAAGATCACCTGGGTGTTGCTCAGCACTGAGAGCATTTCCAGCGAGGTGATCGGGTAGTTGGTGATCCGGCCCCCCGGGGTGGTCATGGCGCCCCCGAAGGCAAAGCCCGCCTGCATGGAGGCCTGAAAAAACAGGCTTCCCGCCAGTGACTGGTAACCCACCACCCCCAGGGTGAGACCCACCAGGTCGGCCAGGAGGCCACGCTTGATCAACCGAGCCGCCTCGCCCCGACTGGGCCTGGTGGGGCTGTCGATGGCGCGGCCGCAGCGAATGATCAACCAGCCCTGCCACAGGCACCAGAGCAGCACAAAAAAGGCGAGCGACGTTAATGACAGGCCGGGGGCCAGGCCCAGGGCCCGGTCGGTGCGACCGGCGATCTGGCCGCCGATGTTGTTGAACAGCAGCACCCCCATCACCACCACCGCCAGCACCACCTGGGCCCAGAAGCGGATCCAGCCGAGGCGCCGAAGGGCTGCGGAGATCAGCTGGATGTCGAGGCGGTCGGCCATCACGGCGAGATCGGTTGCCCCAAAGTTGCCATGGGAGGATCGATTTGGCCTCTTCTGTCTTTGGGTTCCGTAGCGTTGATACCCCTGCGATCACCTCAGGAGGCGAAGCGGCCCACCGCCATTGCCCTGGGCAGTTTCGACGGCCTGCACCAGGGACACCGCCGGGTGATTGCGGCGGTCACGGGTCCATCCGATTGGGTGCCCAGCGTGGTGAGCTTCTGGCCCCATCCGCGCGAGGTGCTGCACGGAGAGCCGCGGCTGCGTTTGGATTTGCCGGCGGAAAAGCTGGCCTTGCTCGAGCCTTTGGGTATCGAGCAGCTGGTGCTGGTGCCCTTCAATGCCGAGCTGGCGGCCCTGAGCCCTGAAGCCTTTGTGGAACAGGTGCTGGTGGGCCAGCTCGCCGCCGCCCGGGTGGCCGTGGGCGAAAACTTCCGCTTTGGCCAGGGGCGCAAGGGCGATGCCCAAACCCTGGCCACGGTGGGGGCACGCCATGGCATCAGCGTGGAGGTGGTGCCGATGCTCTGGGATGGCAGCGAGCGGGTGAGTAGCAGCCGCATTCGGCGGGCCCTTGCCGCGGGTGATTTGGCGGAGGCCCGCCGGCTGTTGGAGCGGCCCTATCGCTTCAGCGGCCGTGTGGTGCGCGGCCGGGGGTTGGGCAAAGAGCTGGGATGGCCCACCGCCAACCTGCAGGTGGATGGCCGCAAATTCCTGCCCCTCGAGGGGGTGTATGCCGCCATGGCCTCGGTGGCGGGGGGCGATGCCTGGCCGGCGGTGATGAACCTGGGGCCCCAGCCCACGGTGGATCCGATGGCGCCTTCAGCGGTGGAAGTGCACCTGCTCGATCGCAGCCTGGAGCTGGAGGGGATGGAGCTTGTGGTGGAGCCGTTGGCGTTGCTGCGGACCCAACGCACCTTTGAAAATTTCGAGGCGCTCAGCCATCAAATTGGCGAGGATGCCGCTGCCGCCCGCCAGTTGTGCGCCAGCTATGCGCTCGGGTAGGCGTGGGTGAGTCCCCAGCCGATGAACGTGGCGATGCCGCCCAGCAGCAGAATCCCTGAAATCAGCACCAGCATCGGGCTGCCCTGGTCCATGGCCACCGGCCTACTGAAGTGAGCCCAACCTAATCAGCCTGCGCTGTTTTGCCATGTGTTCCGCAGATCACCCCAACCCCGATCGGCTGGCCGTGGCCCGGCTGCTGGATGCCAACCTCGATCGGGCGCGAGAGGGCCTGCGGGTGCTGGAAGACTGGGCCCGGTTTGGCCTGGATCGGGCGGATCTGGTGGCCCGCACCAAGGACATGCGTCAGCGGCTGGGGCGCCTCCATCGCGACGACTACAAGCTGGCGCGCCACAGTGCCACCGACCCGGCGGCGGGCATGGGCCATCCCGCCCAACAGGAGCGCCTGAGCCCTTCGCAGGTGGTGGGCGCCAATGCGGGCCGGGTGCATGAGGCCCTGCGGGTGCTGGAGGAATTTGGTCGCAGCCTGGATGGCGAGCTGGCCCGTGAGGCCTCCGAGCTGCGCTATCGCCTCTACGACCTGGAGGTGGATCTGCTCCAGGCCTCCCGCAGCGGCCAGCAGCGGCGTGAGCTTTTGGCCCAGTGCCATCTGTACCTGGTGACGAGCCCGGGTCCCCAGATCGAAGCGGCTGTGGAAGCGGCTCTGCAGGCGGGGGTCAGGCTGGTGCAGTACCGGGCCAAAGAGGGCGCTCAGCAGGGGGCTCAGCAGGGTGGCGCTGCCCCCATCGACGACAGCCAGCGGCTGCAGCAGGCCCGCCGCCTGCGCCAACGCTGCGCCAGCCATGGGGCGCTGTTCATCGTCAATGACCGCATCGACCTCGCCATGGCGGTGCAGGCCGATGGCGTGCACCTGGGTCAGGGGGATCTGCCGCCGGCCGTGGCCCGCCAGTTGCTGGGGCCCGAGGCCCTGATTGGCCGCAGCACCCACGCCCTCGATCAGCTGCAGCAGGCGGTGGCAGATGGTTGCGACTACGTGGGGGTGGGACCGGTGAATGCCACGCCGACCAAGCCCGGTCGGCAGCCCGTGGGGCTCGACTACGTGCGCCAGGCGGCAACGGCCAGCCCAATCCCGTTTTTTGCCATCGGTGGAATCGAGGCCGCCAACGTGGCAGCGGTGCAAGCCGCTGGTGGACAACGGGTGGCCGTCGTGCGGGCGATCACCGCGGCGGCCGACCCCGGGGCAGCCACCACCGCCCTGCTGCAGGCCCTCGGGCATCCCCACTGATGGCCATGATCGCGATCCAACTCAACGGGGAAACGCGCCGTTGCCCGGCTGGGCTCACCCTGCCGGAGCTGCTGGAGAGTTGCGGCTATCGGCCGGCGCTGGTGGTGGTGGAGTTCAACGGCGAGATCTTGCCTCGAAGCCGTTGGCCCCAGCAGGTGGTGGTGGAATCCTACGTGCTGGAGGTGGTCACCATCGTGGGGGGCGGTTCCTAGATTTCGGCCACTTGCTGAGGCGCTTTGGCGCACCGTTCTCGCCCCTTTGCGCGCCGGTGGCTGAGCTGGCTGGCGTTGCCGGTGCTGGCCCTGGCCCTCTTGTTGGTGCGGCCTGATCCCAGTCTTGCCGCCAGCGGCGGCCGCATTGGTGGGGGCAGTTTTCGTTCGGCTCCCTCGATGCCGCGGGGCTATGGGGGCGGTAGTTACGGCGGTGGGTATGGGGGTGGCTATCGGGGCGGCTATGGCGGTGGGTTTGGAGGTGGCGGCATTGGCTTTCCCTTCCTGCTGCCGATCTTTGGTTTCGGTGGGGGCGGGCTGTTTGGC
>CAYFKI010000112.1:0-5046 GCA_964343525.1 uncultured Cyanobium sp. | reverse complement strand
CAGGCCGGCCAGCATGGCGGGCCGGTTCCAGAAGATCACCAGGATCGGCACCGAATAGGCCAGGGAATGCGAGTCCTGCCATCAAATCATTCAACGATGATAAGTTAAGTAAGCGGCCACAGCAGACGACAGGCGGATGAACGTGTTGTTTCTGCTGGAGCAGGTGGAAGTCCTCGATCTGCTCTGCGATCCAGATGATGTCAATCCAGGGGTGGGAGGCACAAGCTACTTAATCCTTCAACTGGCAAACCGCCTCAACCAGGAATGGCAGCACGCCAACAGGAATGAGCATGAAGTCATCCTTGGTTGCTGGGTAGCTACAAGCCAGCACCGGCACTATCGGGGGATGAAAGTAATCCATATCGCCAAGGATTGCGATGGCTGTCCTGACTTTGACATCGCCATCGCCACGGGTGGGGCGCTTGAGGCAATTGGAGCCGGAGAGATTGCATTTAAAAGCACAAGACTGATCGCCTGGATTCACCACCCATTCGACTGGGACAAAATTGGGCTAGCCAAGGAACTGGGGGCCGAGATCGTATCAATCGGCCTAATGCAGTACATGAGCAATGCATTGATTGGAGGGCGCCACCACCACATCGAGAACATCTTCAACGCAACATGCATCCGCAACCATGCCCATTCCATCGCAACCAGCACCGCACAGGAAACGCACGACGGTCACATCGTCGAGATGGGCTACATGGGGGCCCTGATCCCCAGCAAGGGGTTTCACACCATCCTGGAGCAGTGGGATGGCATCCGATCATGCCTGGCCGCCTTGAACAAACAACCGAAGTTGCACGTGATCGGCGGATCAACGCTCTACAGCTACAGCCAATCACATCCCGATCTGCCCTGCGAACGCGAGTATGGCACGTACTTAAAGAAACTCATGGCCGACAAAGCGATCGACGATGAAGCAATTACCTTCTATGGCGTGCTGGGAAGCGATCGCTACCCAATCATGGCAAAGTGCGATCTAGCGATTGTGAATCCAGAGGGCTATGGCGAAGCATTCCCTGCAACCATCTTGGAATGGCTAAGCCTGGGAATCCCCACCGTGACATCAAAGCGATTTGGACTCTACGATGTGGCCAGCAAAATTCCAGAACTCTGCCTCGAACAGCCAAAAGAACTTGGCAAAACGATTGCAGGCCTGTTGAAACTCGACGTCGACGAAAGGGAAGAGCTGCAATCGCGCTGCATGGCAATTGCAGACTTGTACAGCTCAAAACAAGCCTACATCGTGCAACAGTGGTCCTATCTGCTGAATGGCATCCATGGAGAGATCCTTCGCCGCGGTGATGCACGCTGTGCCAACGGCAGGCCATTCAATCCACGCATCACCATCAACGACGGAATCAACGCAAAACAGTTGAGACAACTCGCCGAAGATTATCTCGACATGCTGGTCATACGCCTAAAACGCAAAGCAAAACTTTTAGCGCACAGGTTGATCAACCATTGAATATCGCGGCGTTGACCATCAACCAGACGGCAGGAGCTGTCAACCTGGCCGCTCTGACATGGAGCCCAGGTATGCGAGCAATTGCTGTGCACGAACGGATTGGGTATGAGCCGACAACACGCGGCGCTGTCCTTCTGTGGCGATCGCCTGACGCAGGGCCGGCCGTGTTGTGAGCTTCCAGAGGGCCAACATGAGCGAGACGAAACCGTCGTAATACACCGCGGCCACATCAGCGGGGAAGAGCTCCTCCATGCGCGTGGCAGCAGGGAGACGGTTGGTGAGAACGCAACATCCACAGGCAGCGGCTTCGAAAACGCGCCGCGTCACTTCGTTCCAACGTGCATATTGGAAGGCAATCTGCCCTTGGGAATAAAACCGGCCATTCTCAAGGCCATGGCAATGGCGGTTGGCGAAACGGCCACCCAACAGGAGGCGCAACCGCTTGGCGTAGCGCCTCCGTCCCATGGTGGTGACCACCAGTTGTGCCCGTGGCCGCTCCTGCGATTCGTGAAAGATGGAGGTGTCTGCCCAATGGGTGTACCAAACACAAGGGACACCCAATAAACGCCACTTGAGTACAGATGGATGATCGGGGGACAGACAAAGATCGGACACCTGCGCCCTAACCGCATTGTGACAGCGCGTTTGTGGCTCATCGCCAAGCTCACAGATGATTTTCAGAGCAGATAATTGATCATCAATCAGCAAGCGAAGCTTGATCAACTCAGAATCCAACGAGGCACTGGCACCTGCATAAAAGATCAAAACAACATCGATTTGATCAGCCAGAAGTTTCGACAGCGGCGGCAGCGTCACTGCTACAGGATTGGCAAATGGGTAAAACACAACGTGCGCACCCTCAGAGGCCAAGGCGGTGGCCAAACCCAGCGGCGTGCTCCAAGCATCGGAGCAATCAGATGGCTGGTGGTAGACGACCGCAATGTTCATCGGGAAGACATGGAGATCATCGATGGCGTTGAGCCATGAAACGATCCATGACCAAACAAAGGCCTCTGGAAGTGGACCGACACCACATCACGCAATCCACTGACCAACGGCAACGAGATAAAGTTGATCATGTGATCCGCCGGCAACTGCAGCAACACGGGGAAACGCCTGAGCGTCTTCACCCAGGCCGCCACCATGGGGCGCGAAGCCAAATAGGAGCAGGTGGTGTTGGTGATGACCCTACGGAAGACCCACCATTCATCGCTCGCAGAGCATGCGTGTTTGAGGGGGAGCACCAAGTCAGGGGCAAAGCCCCCGGCCAGGTCCACGTAGGCGATGTTCTCCAGACCGCCAGCAACGCAACCTTGATCCATGAGTCGCCGAAACCTGGCTTCCGAATCAGGTGCCAGCTCTGCATCGTCCTCAAACACCAGCGCCCATGGTGATCCTTTGGCTTGGACTCTCGTCCAGGCCTCCAGATGCTTGGTGGATAAAATCACCTCAATCTGGCTGCGCCCATAGTCAGCGTTGACCTCTGCGCGAGAGGCAAGGCAGAGGCGACGCAGGCCCTGGATGAGCTGCTTGAAAACCACAACAAAGACCGCAGGCCAGCACTGACACCTTGCTGCACGGAGATAGGCAGCAGCGCAAACAATTTTTAGGCACTCACGGGAAGCTAGATACAAGCGCGCCAACACGACGGACCGGCATGGCACCAAAGAAGGCTGCTCGACAACCTCACTCACCGGCACCTGAAGATCGTTGCAGAATTGAATCAATTGTTGTCGAAGCAACACCCGATCGGGCGAGCGGTGGTGAATGATGGCGGCAGCAACAGCCGGCCCCTGGGCATCGTTCATGGCAGTCGTTTGACCGGATGCAACAACCACTGCATGCAGCGTTGCAGCAATCGTCGTACGGATGCCCGCCAACCCACAGCCCGAGACCGAACAACCATGGCCCATGGCGTTCGCTGAGGAGAGCACGACAACTGCGGCTCCGGGGCCGAACGAACCAATCGGCTGAGCGACTCAATCAGCGCCGCCAGATCAGGCATGCTCGAAAACAAGGGCTGCTCAACCAGCTGGCGGTAGGCCGATGGCGAGTGATCGATCCGGCGAATCTCATCCACCAGCTCAGCCAAGGGCATCGAGGCAGCCTGAATGCAACAGGATGGGTTGAAGTCGGACGCGACCGATGCATGGCCGTAGTAAATGGGGATACCCCCTGCAACTTTTCCATGCAACAGCTTTTCGGTGTGGTATCCCTCCGCAATCGAATTTTCATAGCAGAGTGAAAATCGATAGGCCGAGAGGGCCTGCAACTTGGCAAACTCCCCATCCGGCAAGGGAGTGGCCCGCTTCGCTTTGCCATACACATCCACTGTTTTGTAGCGATCCAGCGCTTGAATCGCCAACTCTCGAGATCGAACAGGCTTGCCGTAAACGATGGCGCAGAATCGATCAGGAACATGAGCTGAAAACCGTTCTGAGCCGTTAAGCATGCTGGGCGGAATCAGCCAATGGGGGGAGCCATAGCTTTGAACATTGAACCAATCAATGTAGTGATACCAAAGGGGGAGCCGTAAGTTACGCCCACCACAAGGGTCAGGGCTGAAGGTCAATGCGTAATGGCAGCAGCGGTAATCAGGGGGGAGATTTTCGCCTGTATAAAAGATCTTGAGGCAGTCACGAACCTGTCGATGGCTCTCGCCAAATGGGCCATAAATCAGCACATCACAGGCGGAGGGCTCAACCACTTCAACGCCCTCGAGGGCGCGGCGAAGCGCATGCACGAAAAAATTGTTCTGGGGCTCGAACGGAACGGGATACTGCCAAAAATCAGAGAAAGCAATCTTGATCACCAGTAACAACCATCCTCCACCGCCTGATAACTCACCGGCCGATCATCAGCCAGGGGGCGAATCCAAACGTCGTTCAGCAAGGATCGCTGGCGTTCAAACCGCTCCCAGCGGCGGCCAAACACCCCAAACAACAGCTGCAGCGAGCCCCCCAGATGGATAGCGCTGCGGCCCTGCCGGCGGATGCGGGCGGCCATGGGCAGGCCATAGGCCCCACAACCCAGCAGGGCCACGTCGTAGTGCAGCGGTTCCACCCGCATCCAAAGCTGCTCGAGCGCCTCAGTCCAGCTCGCATGGCCGTGGTTGGCACCCCGGATGGTCATGGGTGTGGGCACAAACTGTGGTTCGAAGTTGGGCAACACCGGTGACTGGGGGAACAACTGCCCCCGACGCCCCCATTGCCGCTGGAAGCTTTGGCAAAAAGGGTGCAACACCAGCACCTTCCGCCCCGCCAAAGCGGCACTCCAGGGCAAAGGATAGAAAAAGGGCTCCAAATCAGGCATCTCACAGCGCAGGGGCAGCTGCGGCAGATCCATGAACAGGCGGGCTTGGTACTCCACCGGCCAACACCCAAGCAGCTCCAGCTGCTGCACGGCTTCCCACAGCTCCATTGCTGCAGCCGCCAGCGAAGCGTCATCAACGGGGAAGATCCCAGCATTTTGGTGAGCCTGGTGGCGGGTGCTTGCACTGAATCGGGTCGGCCAATTACGGCCGTAGCGAAACTCCCCCAGGAGCCGCGATTCCACCGAACCCAACTTGCCCGCCA
>CAYFKI010000111.1:0-5095 GCA_964343525.1 uncultured Cyanobium sp. | reverse complement strand
ACTCACCGGTGCGCAGCTGGCGCCAACCCCTCGATCCGCTGCTGCTGCTCAAGGCTTTCCCGGAAACCGGCGGCGCCCAGGCCATTGAGGTGCTCTCCACCACCGCCACCGGTCGGGTGCGACAGGCGCGGGTGACCGGCCCCTCCGGCCTGCTGGTGCTCAGCGGTGCCAGCCTGCGCAGCCGCCTAGGCCTCAAGAGCACCTGGGTGCGCTTTGAGCTGGAGCCGCCGGCCGGGCTCAGCTCCTCCGGCCAGCCTCAGCCCTTCGCAGCCGCCAACGGTACGGCCACCGCCGCTGCCAGCCCAGCCCTGGCCACCTCGCCGGCGGTTCCCCCGCCGTTACCGACCTTCAGCCTGCCGCTCGAGGCGCAGCAGCCCCCACTCCAGGCCCTGCCCCTCCCCCGCCTGGTGGCGGTGGGCCGGGGCTTTGGCCATGGCATCGGCATGAGCCAGTGGGGTGCCCTGGCCATGGCGCGTCGGGGTGAGCTGTACCCCAGCATCCTGCGCTACTACTACCGGGGCATTGAGCTGCGCCCCTACGACGCCCTGGCGCAGGCCGCCGTTCCCGGGCCAGGCTCTGGAGGCTCTCCCCTGCGTGACGGCGATGCTCAGGCCGTGGCCACCGGCCCCGCCCAACAGCGCTGACCCTGGTGTGCCTGGCCTGGTGGTGCTCCCCGATGCGGCTGCCGTGGCGGATGCGGTGGCGGCTCGCTTGCTGGCAGCGCTCGAACAGGGGCAGATCCTGGGGCTGGCAACGGGCCGCACGATGCAGCCGGTCTATCGGCAGCTGCGGCGCCAGCTGCAGGCCTGGCCCGCCGGGCGCCGCCGTTCGCTTCTGAATCGCTGGCGCAGCTTCAATCTGGATGAATACGTGGGGCTGGGCGCCGGTGATGCCGGGGCCTTCGCCACGGAGATGGCCCTGGCGCTTGCGGAGCCCCTGGGGCTGCCACCTGGCCGGTTGCAGTTGCCCGATGGCCGTGCGCCGGATCCCCAGCAGGAAGCCCGCCGCTATGCCGCTGCGGTGGCGGCGGCCGGTGGCATCGGCCTGCAGCTGCTGGGCCTGGGGGTGAATGGGCATGTGGGCTTCAATGAACCGCCCTGCCCCGCCGATGCCCCCTGCCGCTGCCTGCTGCTGAGTGAAGCCACCCGCCGCCAGAACGCTGCGGCCTTCGCTGGCGAGCCTTCGGCGGTGCCAGCGCGTGCGATCACCCTGGGCACTGCCGAGATCCTTGCCGCGGAGGAGCTGCTGCTGGTGGTCACCGGTGGGGCCAAGGCCGAGATGCTGCGCCGGAGCCTGCAGGATCCCCCCGGCCCGGCGGTGCCGGCCAGCTGGCTGCAGCAGCATCCGCGGCTGCAGGTGCTCACCGATGCGGCGGCGGCCGCGGCGCTCCGGCCTTGCAGCTGATCACACGCGGCTTGCCAGCTGCCAGCCTTCTGTTCCAATGCAGGGAGCACCGGGCCCTGTTCAGGTCGCAACCATGGGACGCCCCCGTTCAGCCCTGATCGGCATCAGCCAGGCCAGTGCGGCCCTGGTGGCTCTGATCAGCGTTGGCTGGTGGTACACGGTTGTGGCCGGGGCACCGCAACTGGATGCAGCGGTGATTCCTGCCAGCAGGGATCTGCACTTCCAGATGGAAAGCTTTGCGAGCGCCTCCATGGGGGCTCGCCGCCATTACGGCCTGATTCTGCCGCCGAACTACGACCAACAGCCGGAGCGGCGTTATCCGGTGATTGTGCTGTTGCATGGCGGGCATGACGACGGCCGCGCCTTTTTTGAGAAGTACGCCATCACCGAGACCCTGGATCGGCTGTACCGCAGTGGTGCCCTGGCGCCCAGCATCATCGTGACCCCCGATGGCAACGACACCCGCGGCTCCAGCCCCCTGTTTGATCCCGAGTATTTCGATGGCCCGCACGGCCGCGTGGGCACCCTGATTGGACAGGATCTCGTGGCCGAGGTGAAGCGGCGTTATCGAGCTCGCCCAGAGCCGGGTCAGTGGGCTTTGGGTGGGTTTTCCTCCGGTGGTTGGGGTGCGATGAATATCGGCCTGCGGTACACAGGAACGTTCCACACCCTGTTTAGTCATGATGGCTATTTTGTGGATGCCAGTGGCCCGGCCAACAGCCCTAATCAGTTCATCGCCAAGCTTCCAAGGGCCCAGCTCGCTCGCCTGAGGATTTATCTTGATGTGGGCCAGAACGATGCCAGTTTTCTTCGCTCGAGCCAGCAGTTTCATGCCACCCTCGATCGCCTTGGAGTGGTGAACACCCTCCAGGTGTTCCCTGGTGGACACGGACTCAGTGGTGCTGATGTGGGTTGGAATTACATCCGTAAGCACCTGAACGACTCGCTGACGTTTGTGGGTCGCAGCTTCGCCGCCAATGCCGGCCAGGGCAGAGGCACGGCCGAGCCATGACCGCCATTCCTCGGGCCCTGCGGGGACGACGCGGCCGGAGTGCTCTGCAGCTGGTCTGCCTGCTCACCGCGCTGGTGGGGGCCATTGATCTTCTGGCGGCTGTATTGCCTGCCCTTCCTGAGCGCCTGGCCGTGCTCGAGGGGGTGTTTCCGCTGGATGTTCCGGTGGGGGCGAGGTTTTTTGGGGCCCTGGCCAGTTTTCTTCTGTTCAGCCTCGCCGTTGCTTTGTTGCGTCGCAAACGCCAGGCCTGGCTGATCACCTGCCTGTTGTTGGCTGCCTCAGTTGTCTCGCACTTGTTAACAGGCCTGAATATAGAGGAAAGTTTAGCCAGCTCGGCATTGCTGGTGTTGTTGCTCTGGATGCGGCCTCTGTTCACGGCCGATTCCGATCGCCCTTCCGTGCTGCAGGGCATTCGGGTGTTGCTGCTGGCGGTGGTGTTCACCCTGGCCTATGGAACGCTGGGGTTCTACCTGCTGGATTGGCACTACTCGGTGAACTTCGACGGGCCCCAGGCGCTTGCGCAGACCTTGGCCATGTTCTTTACCGATCACGATGCCGGCTTGGTGCCAATCACCCGCCATGGTCAGCGCTTTGCCGAGTCCATCCACCTCATCGGTGGGGTCACCCTTGGCTACGCCCTAGTGATGCTATTGCGCCCCGTTCTGCAGCGCCCCGGGGCAAGCGAGGCGGAGTCGTTGGAGGCCAGCCGGATTGTGCGTGCCCATGCCCAAGCCTCACTGGCTGCATTCAGCTTGCTGCCTGATAAAACCCTCTTCTTCAGTCCGTCGCGGCACAGTCTCACCGCCTTCGGTGTGTTTGGTCGGTCGGCGGTGGTGCTTGGTGATCCGATCGGCCCCGCTGATGATCTGCGCCGCACGATTTCGGCATTCCGCGAGCACTGCTTCCGCAACGACTGGCGGCCAGCCTTCTACCAGACCCTGCCCAACCACTTGGATCTGTATCGCGAGCTTGGGTTTCGAGCTCTCAAGATCGGTGAGGAGGGCATTGTGGATCTCGCGGCCTTCAGTCTGAGTGGCAAGGCTGCGGCTCACCTGCGCACACCGATCAACAAGCTCCGCAAGCTGGGGTATCGGGTGGAGTTTCATGCTCCTCCCTTGAGTGATGCCCTGATCGAAGAGCTCAGGCCGGTGAGCAGTGCATGGTTGCAGCGGATGAAGGGTGCAGAGAAAAAGTTTTCGCTCGGTTGGTTTGATCCCGGCTATCTTCGCGGCACGGAGGTGGCTGTTGTGCGCACGCCGGATGGCATGGTGAGTGCGTTTGCCAATCTGCTAGTGGGGGTGCGCCCCGATGAAGTGGCCATCGATCTGATGCGCAGCCACCATGATCTGGAGCCCGGAACCATGGATGTGTTGTTCAGCTCCCTGTTGCTTCACTACCAGCAGGCGGGATTCAAGCGGTTCAACTTAGGCCTTTCCGCCCTCTCGGGCCTTGGCAGCAGCGAGACATCACCCCGGCTTGAAAAGGCGATGGCTGCTCTGGCCGATCATCTCGATCGTTTTTACAGCTTTCGGGGCCTCCACAGCTACAAAGCAAAGTTCCGCCCGTCCTGGGAGCCTCGTTATCTGATTTACCCCAGCCTGGCGGCCTTGCCTGATGTGATTCTCGCCCTCATGCGGTTGGATTCGGGTGATCGCCTGCTGGATTATCTCGGCCTGCCCCATCGAGTCCAGACTCGGCCATCCATGCATCGATGGCCTGGTTCACCGTCTCCGCTGCCTCCACCATCAGCAGATGGCCGCAATCTGGAAGGTGCAGATGCTGTCCCTGATCAAAGCGATCAGCGAGGGTCTCACCCATGGCCCGGGTGAACATCGGATCGCGGCCGCCGGAGAGGATCAAGGCGGAATTGTTTGACCAGTGCACCGGTGCGGAACGGCGGTGGAAGTTGTATCCCCAGAAGGCTTCGATCGAGCGGTAGGGCTCCTCATCCGTTGGGATGGGTGACTCACGCCAGAACCGATCCACGGATGGCTCGCTGGAGTCGCTCATCCAGCTGCGGTTGAGCACCTGCATCCAGGGCGAGCGGAACAGCTGGCGACCTCCGTACCGCATCCATCGCATCAGGGGCTGCTCCCACCAAGGCTGCAGCTCATGGGTGCCGCCAGCTGCCAGCACCAGGCCTCCTACGGGCTGGCGCCGCGCCCACTCCAGGGCGATGGGCACGCCGTAGCTGTGGGCGATCAGCAGCGGGGCGCTGATGCCGCAGCGCTCCAGCAGCCGCCCGAGGTCGCGGCAGTGGCGGCCGATCGAGTAGCGCGGGTAAGCACTCGATTGGCCATGGCCTGCCAGGTCGTACGTGAGGCATTCCCTGCCCCGCGCCAAGCCGTATTCGATCTGGGGGCGCCAGTTGAAGCGGTTTCCAAGTGCCCCGTGCAAAAACACCATGGCCGGTGCGCGGCCATGCCAATGGCTCACCTGCAGCCGCACGCCACGGCGTAGGTCGAGGGGGGCTCCGCGGAGAGGGTCCAAGCCAGCTGGCGTCTCGGAGTGGTTCATGCTGCGTGAAGGCAGCGAGCGCTGTCCATCGACCGCGCAAGACGGGGTGGGCGCAGGCGGGCGGCTGGCTTGCCGCTCAGCTCAGGGCCGCCTCCAGCAGCGCCTCATCGGCATCGAGGTTGGCCGTCACGCTGCGCACGTCGTCGAGCTCCTCGAGGGCAT
>CAYFKI010000110.1:3345-5096 GCA_964343525.1 uncultured Cyanobium sp. | reverse complement strand
GGCATCCACCCGATGGCAGATGGCTTCTTCGGCGGGGGTGAGCGGCTCCAGCCAGCCCAGCTGTTGCTCCATCACCGCCACCGTGGCATCGGAGGGATCGCGGCCCTCGGCGGTTCGCTGCAGGAGCCGCTGCCGCAGGGTGGCTTCCGGAGCGCTGCAGGCCACGATCTGCAGCGGCACGCCCAGGCGGGCGGCGAGATCGGCCATCTGGCGGCGTTCACCCTGGCGCAGGAAACAGGCATCGAGGATCACCGGTAGCCCCCCGGCTAGGGCCGATTCCACCAGGCTGGGGAGGGCTTGTTGGTAGAGAAAGCGGCTGGCGTCTGCGCCGTAGAGATCCCCCTCCAGCTGGCGGGTTGGCCGGATCCCCCAGAGCCCGAAGAGCCGTTTGCGTTCCACATCGGAGCGAAACACCATCGCCCCGAGCTGTTGGCCTAGCCGCGCCGCCACGGTGCTTTTGCCGCTGCCGGAGAGCCCGTGCATCAGCACCAGCCCCCGGGGCCGCGGTTGGGTCCAGCGTTCTGCCAGGTCGAGGTAGCCCTGCAGATCCGTGCGGCATTGCTGGCGCTCCTGGGGGCTGAGGCCCGCCTGGCCCAGCCGCAGGCCATTCACCTTGGCGCGCACCAGTGCCCGGTAGGCGCTGTACCAGGCCCAGCCCCGCAGGCCGTCGGCGTCGCCCGTGGATTCAATCCAGCGGTTGAGCAGTTCGCTGCCCAGATCGGGGCGGCCGCGCACCGCCAAATCCATCACCAAAAAGGCCAGCTCGCTGATCGGATCGATCCAGCGCAGGGTTTCACTGAATTCGAGCGCATCGAACACCTCGATCCCCTGGGGCCCGAGCAGCATGTTGCCCAGGTGCAGATCGCCGTGGCATTCGCGGATTTGACCCTGGTTGCGCCGGCCTTCAAACCAGGGTGTGAGAGCCGCTCCCTGCACCCGCACCCAGTGGTTGAGGCGCTCCAGCTGGGCGGTGTCGATCGGCGCGCCTGAGTCGGCGGCGGTGTCAGCGGCTTTTGCTAGGGCCGTGAGGTTGTCGCGCACCGGTTGGATCACCGCTTCGCTCGTGCCCCAGCCCGTGGCGGCCGGCGCCTGCGCGGCATCGCTGTGGAATTGGGCCAGGGCTTCGGCAAAGGTGCTGATGGCCTCCTCCCCCAGCTCCCCCCGCGCCAGCACCGCAGGCAACAGCTGCTGTTGCTCGAACTGCAGCATGCGCACGGCAAGCGTCAGGGGTGTGCCCACTGCTGGTTCTGTGGCGGCATCCAGGCCCACGACGATCCGGGCCGATTCGGCCGGACCCGCCACCGCTACCAGATCGAGATAACGCTCGGGCGAGAGGCGTTGGTTGAGCCGCAGCTCCTCGCGGCAGGCCTGGTCGCGCTTGGCTGGGGTGGAGAAATCCACAAAGCCAAAGGCCACCGGCTTTTTGAGCTTGTAGGCGTAGGGGCCGGTGAGGATCACCCAGGAGAGGTGGGTTTCCAGCAGCTGCAGCTCGCCCACGGGATGGGGATAGGCCTCCGGGCGCAGCAGGCTGCTCACCAAGGCCGGCTGCTCCGTTGTTGTGCCCACCGCTGCCGTCCCCCTTTGACCCTGCGCCAAGCCCCCGCCATCTTCAGCCATCTGGGCTGGTGGATCCAGGGGGTGGGCCCACAAAAAAGCCGCCCCCGAAGGAGCGGCTGAGGAATGAAGCCTTGGGGCTCGTGAATGGCTCAGTAACGGCCGCCGCCGCCGCCATAGCCACCACCACCGTAGCT
>CAYFKI010000110.1:0-3335 GCA_964343525.1 uncultured Cyanobium sp. | reverse complement strand
CCACCGCGGGGTTCGGCTTTGTTCACGCGGATGGCGCGACCCATCCACTCCACATCTTGGAGGTCCTCGATGGCCTTGGCTTCTTCAGCCTCGCTGGCCATCTCCACGAAGGCGAAACCACGCTTGCGGCCGGTGTCGCGATCGAGGGGCAGGCTGCACTTGCTCACGGTGCCGTATTGGCTGAACAGGTGTTGCACATCTTCCGCTTCGGCGTCGAAGGAAAGATTGCCGACGTAAATGGTCATGAACTCAGAAACTATCCAGAAAAACTATGAATTGATCCGTCGACGGCCCAAGAGAAAGTGGTGAGCTCGCTAAAGAGAAATCTGTGAATCACCGATCACCCTACAGCGCTGCCAGGTTGCAACCGGGTTGCCGCTGGCTCCCGTTGGTGGTTGGCTAGGGCGGTGACCACAAGCCTGCTGCCGCCGTCCTGGCTCACCGTGCTGCGCTTGGCCGAGCGTGATGGTCTGCGCTGCGGCGGGCCGGTGATCCTGGCGGGTTTTGTCACCGGCACCGGGCTGGTGGAAGTGGCAGCTGGTCCGTTGGGGTTGGCCAGCCGCAACATTTGTGAGCTGTTGATCCTGCTGGTGCTGCAGTTGGCCGGGCCCCTGCTCGTCACCGTGGTGGCCTTGATGCAACTGGCCCCCACCTGGTTGCAGCGGGTCCAGGAGGCAGGGCCTGGGGTGTGGCGGCTCACCGTGCCGGCGGCGGCCCTGGTGGCCCCCCTGCTGCTCACCGTCTTTTTGGTAGCCACCCTGGTGAGTGGGGCTTTGGTCACCCCCCGGGCCGACCTGGCCGGGGAGCTCGGGGATGTGCTCGGCAGTATTCAGCTGCGCCACCTCTTGATCACCTGGGTGCGCACCAGTGTGTTTTTTGGGATCGTCTGCGCCTGGTGTGTGCGGCGCTGCCGGCTGGGGTTGTTGCGGCAGGTGCCCCAAGGCGAGATCGTGACGGAGTTGCTCACCCACGGCATCGTGCTGATCCTGTTGTTGAAGCTCGTGTGGATCCTGGTGGTGGATCCCATCAGCTTGAGCTAACGCCATGGCAGAGCAGCAGCACGATCCAGGCAAGCAGCAAGACCGGTGGGTGTTTTTGGGCACCACCGGGCTGTTGTTTGTGGCCCTGGTGGTGGGGCTGGCTCGGCAACAGCATTGGGGCGAGCGCGCCAGCGAGGTGCAGTTGATGGCGCCTTCGGCGGCTGGCCTGCGCACCGGGATCGACGTGCGCATCTCCGGTCTGCCGGTGGGCCAGGTGGTGGGGCTGGAGTTGGAGCCCGATGCCCACGTGCGCGTGCGGATGAAGATTGCCGATCGCTACCGCCGCCTGGTGGGCCCCAACAGCGTGGCCAGCCAGGGGGTGGATGGCTTTGTGGGTGATCACTTCATTGCCATCAGCCCGGATCCCCAGCCCGCAGGCGGCCAGGCGGCCCCTCGGCTGCTGCCCTACACCCAGCCGGTGGATCTCACCCAGTTGCTGGAGCAGCTGGTGGTGACGCAGGTGGCGTTGCAGGCCAACCTGCGCCAGATCAGCACCCTCACCGCCCGGCATGTGCCCCCCTTGGTGGGCCAGCTGGATCACACCCTCAAAACGGTGGATCAGCTCTCGGCCACGGCCACCCACGACCTCAACGGCACCCTGCCGCAACTTCGGCGCACGCTCCAAACCGTGGATCGCACGGGGCAAACGGCCAACCAACTGATGACCAACGCCAACCCCGTGCTGGTACCCACGTTGCAGCAGGTGCAGCAGCTGGCCACCACGGCCAATCGCCTGTTGCAGCTGCTGGGGGCCTCGGGCTGGCTGGAGCCGGCGACGCCACCGGCAAGCCAAAGCCCAAGGCCCTGAGCTGTCTACTGAGGCGAGCCCCCTATTGCGGCGGACTTTTTTATTGCGGTGAACCCCCTATTGCGGCGAGCCGTTGTAGAGCACGTTTTTCA
Organism: uncultured Cyanobium sp.; assembly: GCA_964343525.1. GTDB lineage: Bacteria > Cyanobacteriota > Cyanobacteriia > PCC-6307 > Cyanobiaceae > Cyanobium_A. The sequence goes on along the minus strand of CAYFKI010000110.1, from coordinate 1,395 downwards.
CCGTGCGGCCATCGGGTGAAATCAGGATTTTGGTTTGCACCGTGGCCGATTGTTTGTTGGTTTCCCAGCCAGGCGCACCGCCGAGGAACTGGAACAGGTAGCCGTTGGAATCGCTCTGCACCAGGCAGTTGCCGCCGCCCTGGGCATACATGCAATTGGCGGGGAAGTAGCGGGTAAGGCCGCCGTTGAGTTGTTCGGCCTCCATGCGGGCCAGATTGGCGGCTCGGATTTGGCTATGGCTCACCTGCGCCAGCACCGGCGCGGCAAGGGGAAGCCCCAGCACCAGGCTGGTGGCGAGGGGGGCCAACAGGCGAAAGCGCGACATCACAAGAGCGTGGAGTCCTGAACTTCAACGTAGACAGATTTCCGGATTCGTCAGCAGCCCTCTCGGCGATGTTGTGCCTGGGGCCCGCGGGATTTAGGTGGCCAACTGCCCCACGCTGCTCAGCGCCGAACCCAGCAGCGCAGCCACCCGTTCGAGTTGGTCTTTGCTGCCCATCACCACCAACATCTGACCAGGTGCCAGGCGCACGTCGCTGCCGGGGTTGGCGATGAGTTGCGGAGCGCTCTCGCTGCTGGTGCTGATCTCCGGTTGCAGGATGGCCAGCACCAGAGCTCCGGTGCGCCGACCCAGTTGCACCTCGGCCAGGCTCGATCCGGCCAGGTTGCCCAGGTCCTCCCGGTTGGCACTCAGCCGGAATTCCTCCACTTCGCAATCGGAGCCGGCCAGTAGATCCATGAAGGTCACGGCCAGGGGCCGCAGCGCCGTGGCGGCCATGGTGCGACCCCCACTCACATACGGACTCACCACCTGGTCGGCTCCCGCCAGGCGCAGCTTGCGCTCGGCCTCTTCGCTATCGGAGCGGGCGATCAAGCGGCAGCGGGGGGCGAGCCCCCGGGCACTGAGCACCACGTAGAGGTTGGCGGCATTGCTCGGTAGCGCCGCCACCAGGGAGCGGCAGCGGTGGATGCCCGCCTCCAGCAGGGTTTCATCGAGGGTGGCATCGGCCATCAACACCGGCAGCCCGCGGTCTTCCGCCGCTTGGCGACGTTCCGGATCCATCTCCACCACGAGCAGCGGCACCCCTTCGCGGGCCAGCTGTTCGCCGATTTCCCGGCCGATGCGGCCATAGCCGCAGAGGATCACGTGGTTGTGCATGGTGGAAAGCCAGCGGATGAAACGGCGCTCGCGCAGGCGCCGGAAATAGCCGGATTCAGACAGGCCCAGGATTCCCTGGATGGTGAATTGCACCACCACCAGGCCGCCCACCAGGGAGAGGGTGGTCACCACCCGGCCGGCGCCACTGAGCACCAGCGTGTGGGGATCGCTGAAGCCCATCGTGCTGAGGGTGATCAGCACCATCCAGTAGCAATCGCCCCAGTCCCAGCCTTCGG
>CAYFKI010000109.1:0-5131 GCA_964343525.1 uncultured Cyanobium sp. | reverse complement strand
GGAGCCGCCACCACGGCCCCGCAGGCCAGGGCCATCCCAGCAGCCAAGAGGGTGAGCAAACGCCGGCGCTCGGTGCCATCGCCCAATGGCAGCACCAGCAAAAAGCCCGCAGCCATGCCGAGTTGGGTGGCCATCGGCCCCAGCAGCACCTGGCCGCCCTGCAGACCAAAGGCCGCCTCCACCGACGGCAACAACGACTGGGCATAGAACGGATTGGCCACGCTGATGCCCACCGCCAGGGCCATCAGGCCCAAGGGAGGGAGCTTCTGCTGGCTAAGCGGCCGCTGATCGGGAAGCGAATCAGAGCCCATCAGAGAGCCCATCAAAGGGACTCAGCCGCAATTCCTCGGCAATGCCGAGCTGCTGGCGCCATTGCACCAGGGGCCGGCTCCAACCCTCCTCCCAGCGCTGGGCGAGCAGCGGCGCACACACCCCACCCAGCCGCAGGCCAAACGACACCGCATCGGCCAGATCGGGGCTGGTATCGCCCAGGTGCGCCCGCGACATCAAATCAGCGGCGATCAACAGGGCCGAGCCGGGTTGGCGCAGTTGGCGGGCGCCAAAACCATTGAGGGCCACTTCGCCAGGGAGGGTGTTGGGGAAGCCCGTCACCAGATGCCAGATGTCGTGGCAGGCGCGAATACGCAGCTGCAGGTATTGGTCGTCTTCCGTGAGCTGCTCTAACCCTTCCGGCCTGGGGATCAGCTCCAGGCCAGCCTGCTGCAGCAACACAGCCAGGGCGTGGCCCAGGCTGTCCTTGGGCATGGCCGCCAGCGCGTCCACCGCCGGCCAATCGCCCCAATAGCGTTCCTGCACCAAGGCGGCGATCTGGGGATCAGCCCGCACCAACTGGCGTGCCTCGGCGGCCAGGGGACTGGCGTAGCTGTGGTTGAGCAGGCCCAGGGCGCTGGGCACGTGGTCGGGTTGCTCACTCAGGCGCAACAGATCGGGCAGCATCGCCTGCAGGTGGGGCGCCATGGCCTGGCCAAAGGGCGTGAGCGCCTCGCCAGCCTGCGATGGCGATGGTGATGGCGGCGCAAACACGTGGGAGAGGTTGCGCTGGGAGGGTTGCTCAGCAATCGGGGCCATCGGCAGTTCTCAGGAGTTGTCGGCCACGCCCAGATCAAACAACCAGCGGCCGGGGGCATCGACGGAGGGATCAAACCAATACTGGGCCACGAGCTCTAAAAACACGGCCTTGGGCAGGCGATCGGGCGGCAGATCGAAGGCCGCCAGCATCCGCGCCAGATTGGCCTGGATGCCAGCGGTGGGATGGCCGTAGGCCTCTGCGTAGGCCTGCAGATCGGCCAGATCCAGGCAGCCATCGCGATCCAGATCCAAACAATCAAAAAAACCACCGGCAGCCTTGGCGATGAAGGCGCGAGCCTGCTCAGGGAAGCGCGCAAAGGCCTCAATCACCGAAGCGTGGGAGGCCACGAACTCCTGCTCATCCACGGCGCCATCGCCATCGAGATCCCGCCGTTCGCCCTCATGGCGATAGGTGGCCAGCAGCAGACCCAACAGATCCGGAAACGGAGAGTCTCGGCCCTGCCAACGGGCCGCCAAGGCTTCAGCGGCGGGGCCGTGGTCGTCGGCCAGGGTGAGCCGGCCATCGCCACTGCGGTCGTAGAGACGAAACAGGCGCCGGTAGCGCTGCACCAGCACAGAGGGGATCGGCATTACGTGAGCCAGGCCTCCACAGCCACCACCAGAATCAAACCGAGCGACACAAACTGAAAGCGCTGATCAATACGATCCAACCGCTTCTGCACAGCAGCCTTCTGATCCGGCGGGGCCAGCTCGTAGAGATTCGACGACCAGGCAAACAGGATAAACAAACCAATACAGATTAGGTAGGCAACGGCATAGAGCTTGTCGAGGTAGGAAAGATAGGGGGTTTGCGGCAAACCATCCGAATAACCCTGCTGCAAAAACACCAACGTGAGCAGGGCGGTGGAGGGGATCGCCAGGCGCACATCTCCCAACGAACTTTCCAAGTAGGGAGAAATCAACACCACCAACACAATGATGGCCATCGGCAACACATACTTAATAAACCCAGGCCAGAAAGTGTTGCTGTAATCAAAGATGCACTGCACCTGGCTAAGCCGTACCAAACGCTTCTGTCCAAAATCAGTGCGATAGGTGCGCACCACTGGGCTCAAGGTGGCGGAGCTGAGCAGATAGCCATCGAGGCTCACATCTTCACCAAGAATCCCGCGCTGATTCACCTCAGGCTCAAGCAACAACGGGCGGCCATCCACGCTGGCATGGGCAGGCACCACCTGCAGCACGATGGGCAACTGCAAGGAGCCAAAGGGATATTTGCGCAGGTCAACCTTAGGGACGGTGAAATGGCTGGAAAAGTGAAAACTCTGATACCAGTTGCCATCCGCCCGCAATTCAGGCTGGGGAGTATCGGCAACCACTTTGGAATTCCAATCTTCCACCTGATTCACAAATTCGACCAGCATCTGAGGATTGAGCGCTTCGCGCTGCATCCATTCCTGCAGCCGATTGGGCCACACCAGCCAAAAGCGACCATCCACGAAGTAGGTCTTCTGGGCTAACGACAATTGATATATGGATTCGGCATGGAGCCCCACCTGCAGGCGGATTCCCTGCCGCTTGAGTTCAGGGAAAGCCGCCAAGGGCTGAATGATCGGGGCTTGCGCCTTTTGAAAAGCCCAGGGCATGGCCATGGTGTCAGCCATCGGCACACCCATGCGGTGCATCGGCATCCGCATCACATTCACCAGGCTGCTGATCGGCGCCCACAGCATCACCAAGGCCAGCAAACCAGCCAACAGCGCCGGTACAAACCAGCGCCCCAATCGATCGAGGCCCGGGAGGCGTGGCATGGCCCAACGAACCGGATGCAACCAGGCTGCCACCGCCAGCGCCGGGATCAAGCGATCCGCAGTTAGCCGCAACGAATGTGTTGTTGCAGGGCGGGTTCACGGAGAAACGTTTCTTGCAGGATGGGAGGTGCAGCCGCGCAATGGGCAGCCCGCCATCCCATGAGCAACCCAATGGAGCCGTTAGCAAGCTGGAATCCTCCAGCCCAGCGGCGCGATCCCCTGGCGGTGCTGGCAGAGCAGGAACAGCGGCGCATTCCCTGGTTGCTGCCGATTCGCCACAGCCGCATGGCGGCCAATCTGTTTGCCCATGTGCGTGGCAGTGCGGCCACCATGGCGGCCGATCTAGCCAGCCAACCGAGCTCGGGGGTGCTGGTGCAGCTCTGCGGGGATGCCCACCTGCTCAACTTTGGCTTTTACGCCTCGCCGGAGCGCTCGCTGCTGTTCGACATCGTCGATTTCGACGAGACCTATCCGGGCCCCTTTGAGTGGGACCTCAAACGCCTCCTGGTCAGCCTGTCGCTGATGGGCTGTGAACGCCAGCTCAAGGCCAGCCAGTGTCACCAGATGGTGCGGCGGGTGGCCCGCCATTACCGAAAAACAATCCTGCAGCTAGCCCAGATGCCGCTGATGCAGATGTGGTCGATGCGGGTCGATGTGGAGGGGCTCGTTGCCAACAGCACCAACAAGGGATTCCGCCGCCATCTCAAGGACGTCACCAAGCAGGCCAAGGAGCGCGACACGTTGCATGCGGCCGAACGGCTCTGTGCACGGAACACCGACGGACACCTGATCTTTCGCCATGAGCCGCCCGAACTGTGGCGCCATGGGCTGCTCCCCGATGCATGGCGCGGCGAGCTGAGCTGTGCCGACTGGAACGCCGAAATGGTGGAGTCCTATGGCGACAGCATGCCGTCGCACATCCAGCAACTGCTCACCTACTTCCATTGGAACGACTGGGCCCTCAAGGCGGTGGGCGTGGCCTCGGTGGGAACACGCTGTGCCATTGGCCTGTGGAGCGGAACCCATCCCGAGGATGTGTTGATCCTGCAGTGCAAGGAGGCCAGGCGTTCAGTCCTGCAACCGCCGGATGCCATCTCACCTTGGCCGCACCAGGGCCAACGGGTGGTGGAAGGCCAGCGGCTGATGCAAACCGCCAGCGATCCGTTTCTGGGATGGTCCACCTCGCCGGAGGGCCACGACATGGTGTGGCGCCATTTCCGCGATTGGAAAGGCTCCGTGGTGCCTGAGGAGCTCGACGATGAAGGCCTGGAGCTCTACGGAAAACTGTGCGCCTGGGTGCTGGCCAAGGCCCATGCCCGCTCGAGCAAAGCCACGCCGATTGCCACCTTCCTGGGCGACGACGACAGCTTTGACGGGGCGATGGCCGAGTTCGCCGCCAGCTATGGCCAGCAGGCCAGGAGCGATTACCAGCAGTTTTTATCGGCCATTGGGGCCGGAGAGCTCAGCGTGGCTGAGGGTGAGGCCGTGCCGAGCGCTTCTGCCTGAGCCATGACTGCCGAGGTGGCCTCCTCACCAGCACCCATCACCCCCACCACAGGGCGGCGTGCCGTTCGGTGATCAGGGGGTGCCATGGGTGCGCATCTCCAACGCCACACTGACAGGTTTTAACCCTCGGCACTCGTTACGAAAAGGCACGACTCGCTGTGCCGTTGCTGCTGTCTGCATACGGTGAAACGGTTGTGCTCCCGCGCTGCGGACCTTGGATCCATGTCGGAGTTGAAGTGTCCGTTCAGCGGCCATGGGGCCATGGTGACCCCCGCCAGCGGCACCTCCAACCAGCAGTGGTGGCCAGATCAGATCAACATCGGCCTGCTGCACCAACACCACCCCGCCTCCAACCCGCTCGGCGCCGGCTTCGACTACCCACAAGCCTTTGCCACGCTCGATTACGGCGCCCTCAAGGCCGATCTACGGGCGCTGATGACCGATTCCCAGGACTGGTGGCCGGCCGACTGGGGCCATTACGGCGCCCTGTTCATTCGCCTGGCCTGGCACAGCGCCGGCACCTACCGCATGGCCGATGGCCGGGGTGGTTCGGGCCATGGCAACCAGCGCTTCGCCCCGCTCAACAGCTGGCCCGACAACACCAACCTCGACAAGGCTCGTCGGTTGCTGTGGCCCCTCAAACAGCGCTATGGCAACGCCATCTCCTGGGCCGATCTGATTGTGCTGTCCGGCACCGTGGCCCTGGAATCGATGGGCTTCCGCACCTTCGGCTTTGCGGCGGGTCGCACCGACATCTGGCAACC
>CAYFKI010000108.1:0-5137 GCA_964343525.1 uncultured Cyanobium sp. | reverse complement strand
GCGGTCGTGTCCTGGGCGCTGCTGGAGCCTGGTTCCAGCATGGAGCAGTCGGGGGGCTCGCTGGAAAAAATCGCCGCAAAATTCGGCACCTGGCGCACCAGGCTGAACAACTCCAGCTCCTCCAGGCTGCCTGCCAGCACATCGGGTTTGACGCTGCCCAGCTCCAGCCTTGGATCGGTGGGCAGGGGGATGTCGATCAGGATTTCCGCCAGCATTCGCGAGCGGTAGGCGTTCTCCTTGTCGGCGGTGAGCTTGGCCTTGAGGGCTCCCTTGAGGGCTCCCTTGCTGTCTTTTTCACCTTGGAGGGCTTCCAGGGCGGCATACACACCATCGAGGTTGCCGTTTTCCTTGAGCAGGGTGATCGCGGTTTTGGGGCCCACGCCCTTCACCCCAGGGATGTTGTCGGAGCTGTCGCCGGTGAGGGCCTTGAGGTCGACAACCTCCTCTGGCGTAACGCCGAGCTTTGCCAGCACGCCTTCGCGGCGAATTTCCGTGGGGCCACTGTTTTTGGCGTAGGGGCCGCCGCCCATGTACAGCACGGCAATGTCGCGCTGGTCATCGACCAGTTGGAACAGGTCGCGATCGCCCGAGAGGATGCGCACCCGCCAGCCCCCGTTGGCGGCGCGGTTGGCCAGGGTGCCGAGCACGTCGTCGGCTTCGAAGCCTGGGGCCATGCACAGCGGCAGATCCAGCGCCTCGCTGAGGATGGTCTGCAGGTTGCCGAGGTCTTGGAAGAAGTGCTCGGGTGCCTCATCGCGATGGGCCTTGTAGGCCTCGTCGGCGTCGTGGCGGAAGGTGGGTTCGGCGGTGTCAAAGGCGATCACCACGCCCTGGGGCGTGAGGCCTTTGCAGTTGTCCAGCAGGGCTTTGAGGAAGCCGTAGGTCACCGAGGTGGGCACGCCGGCCTTGGTGCTCAGGCCCCCTTCGCCCCCCTTGGAGAAGGCATAGAAACTGCGGAAGGCCAGGGAGTGGCCGTCCACCAGCAGCAGCAGGGGCTTGGGCTGGGGCTTCTCTCCTGGCATGGCAAGCCCTAGGGCCCCGGATGGCATCAAGTGCGCCCCAGCCTGCCAGAGCAGGATGGCTTCCATGGCTGGTTCTGCTGCTTCCTGCGCCCTCTCCGGTGGCGCGGCCTTCAGTGCTTGCGGTCATTACCGCTGGTGGCTGCAGCGGCTGTGGGCGCCCGAGCGCCCCCGCGTGCTGGTGGTGGGGCTCAACCCGTCGCGGGCGGATGCCCAGCGCGACGATCCCACCCTGCGCCGGCTGGTGGGTTTTGCCCGGCGTTGGGGCTTTGGGGCGGTGGAGGTGCTCAACCTCTTTGCCCGGGTGAGTGCCTCGCCTGGGCTGTTGCGGCGCTGCGCGGATCCCGTGGGCCAGGAGAACGACGCCTGGCTTGCGGACCGGCTTGGCCCGGCTAGGGAGCCGCCCGCGGTGGTGTGGCTGGCCTGGGGCAACCAGGGCGTCTGGCGGCAGAGGGATCAGCAGGTGTTGGCTCTTGTGGCCGCGGCAGCGGTGCCGATGGCCGCGATCGCCCTGACCCGGTCCGGCCATCCCCGCCATCCCCTCTACGCCCCCGGTGACGCCCAGTTGCGGCTTCTCGACTGGCAAAACGGCGGCTTGCTCAGCCATCCTGTGGGAAGCGAAGGCCCGCTGGCCTACCCGACTCCATGGCCCGCACCCCACGGCGTTATGCCGTGCATCTCCACCTCAGCGGCGGTCAAACCGAAACCGTGCACTTCCCAACTCTCGAGGCCTTTCAGCAGTGGTACGGCGGTGTGCTGACCGCGGCGGTGAGCGCCGATACGTTTGTGAATGTGCCGATCGGCGATCTTGAGGCGGAGTATCTGGTGGTTCGCCCCAATGCCGTGATCGGCCTGCGGGTGGAGCCGATTTATGGGGCCCTCGATTCTTGAACCTGCTGGAACTGCTCTGGAGTGAGGCCTTTTTCGCCGGCTCCATGGCCCAACTACTGGCCCGGCTCAGCGGCTTGCCTGCCGTGGTGTTGCTGCTGGCCACTGGTCTGCTGATCGGCCATGCCGGCTTCGATTGGGTGAAGCCCGAGAGCCTGGGCCGCGGCCTTGAACCCCTGGTGGGGCTGTTGGTGAGCCTGGTGCTCTTTGATGGCGGGCTCAACCTGCGCCTGGCGGGCCGCCAACTGCAGCGCACCGTGGTGCAACTGGTGCTGGTGCGGGGCGTGCTCGGTTTGCTCGGCGGCGCCTGGTTGGCCCATCACCTGGCCGGCCTGCCCTGGTCCTTGGCCTGGGTGTTTGGGGCGATTGCCCTGGCCACAGGCCCCACCGTGGTGACCCCCATGGTGCAGCAAATGCGTCTGGTGCCCGGGCTCTCCAAGGTGTTGGAGGCGGAGGGGCTGATCCTGGAGCCGGCGGGGGCGGTGCTGGCCCTGCTGTTGCTGCAACTGGCCCTGGGCGATCTCGATAGCTGGCAGGACGTGGGCACCCTGCTGCTGCTGCGCCTGGGCGGCGGGGTTGTGATCGGGGCGGCGGGGGGCTGGCTGCTGGTGGAGGTGCTCCGGCGCCTGCCACCGGAATCGGATGGTCTGAAATTGCAGCTCAGCCTGGGGATGTTGTTTGTGCTGGTCAGCGGGGCCCAGGCCCTGCTGCCGGAGGCCGGGTTGCCGGCCGCCGTCAGTGCGGGGGTGGTGGTGGGCTTGCGCCTGGATGCGGAGGCCACCCAGCTGGATGAGCTGATCGGTCAGTTGGCCCAGCTGGCGATCACGGTGCTGTTCCCGCTGCTTGCCGCCGACTTGTCGTGGGGGGAGCTCAGCCCGCTGGGCTGGGGCGGCGTGGCCTGCGTGCTTGCCCTGATGGCCTACCGCTGGCTAGTGATCATGGCGGGCGGCGTTGGCCTGCCCTCCCTGGATTGGCGCGACAAATTGATGCTCAGCTGGATCGCCCCCCGGGGCATCGTCACAGCTGCGGTGGCCAGCCTGTTTGCCCTGGAGCTAGAGCAGGCCGGCATTGCCGGGGCCGGGGCCCTGAAAGGGCTGGTGTTTTTGACGATCCTGCTCACCGTGGGCATCCAGGGCTTCTCAGCCCCATGGCTGGCCAGAGCCCTGGGATTGGTGGAAGCTCCGGCTACCGATCAGGAGAATTCAGAGACAGCGCTCGATCCGGGCGCGGTCATCCCCGCTGCGGTGCAGGAGTAGCCAGGTGGCCAGCAGGTCGGGGCCCTGGAGGCTGCCCAGCAGGGCCGCCCGCAGGCTTTTCATGATCACGCCTTTCTTCACGCCAGCCTCCTGGGCGGCCTGACCCAGCAGCTCTTGGGCCTGGGCGCTGTCCAGCGGGCCTGGGGGCAGCAGCTGGAGCAGGGCTTGAAGGGCAGGCTTGGCGCCGTCGCTAGCCAGTTGGCCCTCGGCCGCCTCGTTCAGGGCCGGGGTGGTGAAGAAGGGCTCCGCCTGGGCGACCCCATCGGCCAACAGGGTGAGCGATGGACCCATCAGGCTGCACAGATCGCTCTGCCAGCCGGGATCGGCCTGCACGGAATCGGCGTGCCCAGCCCAGCCCTTGGCTGCCCACAAAGGCAGCAGCTGCTCCCTCAGATGTTCGGGCCCCTGCTCGCGCAACACCTGGCCGTTGAGCCAATTGAGTTTGTCCCAGTCGAAGCGGGCACCGGCCTTGTTCACCCGCTCGAAATCGAAGACCGCCGCCGCTTCCGCCAGGGTGAAGCGCTCGTCCATTCCCTCCGGTGGCGACCAGCCCAGCAGGGTCATGTAGTTGGCAAGGGCGTCAGCCGTGTAGCCCATGGCTTGGAAGTCGCTGATGGAGGTGACCCCATCGCGTTTGGAGAGTTTTTTGCCCTCCTGGTTCAGGATCAAGGGCGTGTGGGCAAACACCGGGGCCTGGGCGCCGAGCGCTGCGTAGAGCAGCAACTGCTTGGCCGTGTTGGCGATGTGGTCTTCGCCGCGGATCACGTGGCTGATGGCCATGGCGGCGTCGTCCACCACCACCACCAGGTTGTAGAGGGGATCACCGATCTGATCGGCGGGTGCCCGCCGGGCAATCACCATGTCGCCGCCGAGATCCGCTCCGGCCCAGCGCATTTCACCGCGCACCAGGTCGCTCCAGGTGATGGTCGCGCTGTCGTCGATGCGAAACCGCACCGTGGCTTGACGCCCCTCGGCGATGTAGGCCGCCTCTTGCTCGGGGCTGAGATGGCGGTGACGGTTGTCGTAGCGCGGTGCCTGCTTACTCGCCGCCTGCTGCTCCCGCATGGCGGTGAGTTCGTCTTCGCTGGCGTAGCAGCGGTAGGCATGGCCGGAATCCAGCAGCTGTTGGATGGCGGCGCGGTGCTCGGCAATGCGCGTGCTCTGGACCACTGGCTCGCCATCCCAGTGGAGGCCCAGCCATTGCAGCCCCTCCAGGATGTTGTCGGTGTAGGCCTGCTGGGAGCGTTCCTTGTCGGTGTCTTCGATCCGCAGAAGGAACTGGCCGCCATGGCGTCGGGCAAACAGCCAGTTGAAGACGGCGGTGCGGGCCGTGCCGATGTGCAGGGTCCCGGTGGGACTTGGGGCTAAACGTACGCGCACGGCTGAGGAATCCGAGGGCGCTGCGTTCACCGTGGAGAACCTTCGCAAGAAGGGGTGGAATTGAACGGGACTGACGGGGCTCGAACCCGCAACTTCCGCCGTGACAGGGCGGTGCTCTAACCGATTGAACTACAGTCCCAGGCTGTAAAACGTTGGCGATCGAGGTGATCGTCACGTTTGGGGTTTCTGCCCGATTGGGATGACCAAAAGGACTTCAACCTGTTCGCTTGTCGACCTGACCGATCGACCTGAAAAGTATCCGTGATCGGAGGTCCCACCGTCAACTGATTGGAGGCGATGGGACGCTCCTGGCCGATGGCTGGGCCTAGGGGCGGAAGCCCGCAGGTTCAATCAGGCGAACCTGATTGCCACGGGCCGTGAATTCACGACCTTGATCACTTTGCACAACCACACGGCCACCGGATTTGACCCGGATCACACGGGCACGAACCCAGCCCAAGGCTGCGGATTCGAGCACTTTGACCACATCACCGGGTTGTAGATCCAACTCCATGTTCGGAACCACGAAACTGCAAATTGGGGCATCGAACGCGCCGTGGAGGACTTGAACCCCCGACATCAGGTTTTGGAGAC
>CAYFKI010000107.1:1919-5147 GCA_964343525.1 uncultured Cyanobium sp. | reverse complement strand
TGAGGAAAACAGCGACAGGCCGTGGAAAACAGCCATGGCTAAGGATTGCTGATCAATCTCAGCCTTTGGTGCTCTGCCGAACAGCTCAGCGCTTGGCGAGGTCGCGCACACCCGGTACGCCATCCACCACCTCTCCCACCAACACCTGATCGGCAAGGTTCACAAACAGGCCGTTCTCCAGCACGCCAGGGATGTTGTTGATCTGCTGCTCCAGCGCCACAGGGTTCTGGATGCCACCTGGGAATTGGGCGTCCAACACCAGGTTGCCCTGGTCGGTCACCACCGGGCCGGCCTTGCGCACGGCCATCCGAAGCTTGGCTTCGGCGCCAAGGGCTTGCAGCTCAGCCTGCACCTGACGCCAGGCCCCCGGCAGCACCTCCACCGGCAACCAGAAGCCGAGGTTGAGGGTGTCCACCAATTTGGTGGAATCCACCACCACCACGAAACGTTCCGCCCGGCGAGCCACCAACTTCTCCTGCACATGGCAGGCGCCACCGCCTTTGATCAGCTGAAACGCGGGATCCACCTCATCAGCCCCATCAATCGCCAGATCAATGCGATCGATCGCATTGAGGCTCTTGAGCGGAATACCCAGCTCGGCGGCCAGCACTTCGCCTTGAAACGAGGTGGTCACGCCCACGATGTCGGTGAGCTCACCGCGCTGGAGCTTGGCGCCCAGGGCCTGGATCATCAGGGCAGCGGTGGAGCCAGAACCAAGGCCGAGCACCATGCCATCGCGGATCTGCTCCACAGCGGCCTGGGCAACAGCCTCCTTCATGCGGTCCTGCAGATCCGACATCACGCGTGCTCCTTGGGAGCGCGACCGTAGCTCAGGCCGTCGGCGGCATCGCCACAGGCTTGATCGAGAGCTGCAGCTCCTGCTGGCCGCGGATCACCCGCAGGGGCAGGGGCTCGCCCAGGGCCGAGCGCTCCACCAGTTGCAACAGGGCGGAGGGATTGGCCACCGGCTGATCGGCGGCGGCCACCACCAGGTCACCGCGGCGCAGACCCGCCTTCTCGGCAGGACTCTGGGGCAACACGCGCTGCACCAGGGCCCCATCCTGCTCAGGCAGTTGCAGCAGGGCACCTGGATCGCGGTTGTTTTCCTTGGCCAGCCGGGCCGTCAACGGCACCAATTGGAGCCCGAGGTAGGGGTGCAACACCTGCCCGCCATGGCTGAGCTGGTCGGCCACCCCCTTGGCCAAGTTGATCGGAATGGCAAAGCCCAGGCCGGCCCCAGGACCGGAACGCACCAGGGTGTTGATGCCCACCACCTCGCCGGCCGCATTGATCAAGGGACCGCCGGAGTTGCCCGGGTTGATCGCCGCATCCGTCTGGATCAAATCGAGCCGTTTGTCGGCAAAACCCAGGCTGTGAATATCGCGGTGCAGGCTGCTGATGATGCCCAGGGTGACCGTGCGCTCCAGGCCATAGGGGCTGCCCATGGCAATGGCCCAGTCGCCCACCTCCAGGGCTTCTGAATCCCCAAGGACAGCGGCCGTCAGGGGGTGACGACTCCCGAGGCGCACCAGGGCGAGGTCAGTGACCGGATCGGCCCCCACCACCTCGCCATCGAGTTGGCTGCCATCGGCCAGCGTCACTTCCACCCCGTCCACCTGATCCACCACGTGGGCGTTGGTGAGCACCAAGCCGGCTTTGGCATCAATCACCACGCCGGAGCCCTGGCCCCGCTCGCGCATGGTGCCGGAGGGATCCCCCAACAGATCCCGCAGGAAGGGATCCAACATCGCCGGATCGAAGGGCTGACGGGCCACATCCCGCTCCGTGTCGATGCGCACCACCGCCGGTGCCACGGCTCTGGCCGCCTCAGCCACAAAGCTGTGGGAAGGAAGGGCAGGCGCCATTGCCTCAACCGGGATTGGAGGCGCGGCATCTGCCCAGGCGATCGGTGCCGGGCCCAGGCCAACCAGGGCCACCACAAGGGCGGCAAGGAGCGACAACCAGGTCAAGATGCTGGGGCGAAAAGCCGGGCGAGCGACCCGCGCAGGCTAGAAGCCGCCTAAGTTGCTTGCCGATCCCCCAGGCGCATCCATGGCCGCAATTCCCCCCGGCAGCCGCAAGCGCTGCACCCTCTGCCAGGTGGAGATCCAGGGCATGGTGGGGGGCCAGGACATGGTGCATTTCAGCCAGGGCGCTCCAGGCACCCGCGCCAAGCTCTGGGCAAGGGTCTGCCAATACCTGCACAGCGATGAGCAGAAGAGCCAGTGCATCAACCTGGACCCCAGCCTGCGCGGCACGGTCCAACCCAGCGACTACTTCGCTGAAGCGCCGGTGATCGAACTCCCCCCGATCGCCTAGGGTGCAGATGTGCCCGGCGGGCATCCCCCTTTGACCAGATGTTGGGCGCTTGAGGCGTTCCGCTCTGACCACAAGGGCAGTTTTCCAAACTGTGGTTGCCGGCGGGCCTTCTCCCGTCCCCAACCCGGCCTTGCCCCATCCCGCCACTGCCGACCTTGAACAGCTCGCCCAGGCGGTCGCCGCTGGGGCTGGCTTTCAGGTAACTGGCGTGCACGTGCTCAGCCATCGCATCCCGATGACGGTGCAGGTGATGGTGCAACGCACCGACGGCCAGGACATCAGCCTCGACGAATGCGCCACCTTGAGTGGGCCGCTCGGCGAGGCCATCGAAGCGGCCGGCTTGCTGCCTGACGCCTATGTTTTGGAAGTCAGTAGCCCTGGCGTCAGCGACGAGCTCCAAGACGATCGGGATTTCCGCAGTTTTCGCGGCTTTCCGATCGAAGTGGAGTTCCGCGATGCCAACGGCACCACGGTGCAACGCGAAGGCCTGTTGCTGGAGCGCGACGCCACCACGGTGCACCTCAACATCCGGGGGCGCATCCAGCGCATCCCCCGCAGCGATGTGATCGCTGTGCGGCTGGTGACCCCCACCGACTGAGCCGCTGCCCAAGCCTGCCTCGCCGACACTCCCGCCGGCCTGGCTCGCCCTCTGACCCTTGCCTCCCCCTGATCCATGGCCCTGGTTCTGCTCCCCGGTCTGAACAACCTGATCGAGGACATCAGCGAAGAGAAAAAGTTGCCCCCTGCCGTGGTGGAGGCCGCCCTGCGCGAGGCGTTGCTCAAGGGCTACGAGCGCTATCGCCGCACCCTTTACCTGGGCATCAGCGAAGACCCGTTCGAGGAAGACTATTTCTCCAACTTCGATGTGGGCCTCGACCTCGATGAGGAGGGCTACCGCGTGCTGGCCTC
>CAYFKI010000107.1:1436-1909 GCA_964343525.1 uncultured Cyanobium sp. | reverse complement strand
GGCCTCGAAAATCATCGTGGAGGAAGTGGAGAGCGAAGACCACCAGATCGCCCTGGCCGAAGTGCAACAGGTGGCCGATGACGCCCAAATCGGCGACACGGTGGTGCTCGATGTCACCCCGGAAAAAGATGATTTCGGCCGCATGGCTGCCGCCACCACCAAACAGGTGCTGGCCCAGAAGTTGCGCGACCAGCAGCGCCGCATGATCCAAGAGGAGTTCGCCGATCTCGAAGATCCGGTGCTCACCGCCCGTGTGATCCGTTTCGAACGCCAGTCGGTGATCATGGCCGTGAGTTCGGGCTTGGGCCGCCCCGAGGTGGAAGCCGAGTTGCCCCGCCGCGACCAACTGCCCAACGACAACTACCGGGCCAACGCCACCTTCAAGGTGTTCCTGAAGGAAGTGAGCGAGGTGCCCCGCCGCGGCCCGCAGCTGTTCGTGAGCCGGGCCAACGCCGGCCTGGTGGTTTATCTGT
>CAYFKI010000107.1:960-1426 GCA_964343525.1 uncultured Cyanobium sp. | reverse complement strand
CCACCTGTTGGATGCGGGAGCCGCGGGCCCCAGCTGTTTGTGAGCCGGGCCAACGCCGGTTTGGTGGTGTATCTGTTTGAAAACGAAGTGCCCGAGATCCAGGAAGGCTCGGTGCGCATCGTGGCCGTGGCCAGGGAAGCCAACCCCCCCAGCCGTTCCGTGGGCCCCCGCACCAAGGTGGCGGTGGACAGCGTGGAACGGGAAGTGGATCCGGTGGGTGCCTGCATCGGCGCCCGCGGCTCCCGCATCCAACAGGTGGTGAACGAGCTGCGCGGCGAAAAAATCGATGTGATTCGCTGGTCGCCCGACCCTGGCCAATACATCGCCAACTCGCTCAGCCCGGCACGGGTGGAGATGGTGCGCCTGGTGGATCCCGAAGGCCAGCACGCCCACGTGCTGGTGCCGCCCGACCAGCTCAGCCTGGCCATCGGCCGCGAAGGCCAGAACGTGCGCCTGGCGGCCCGGC
>CAYFKI010000107.1:0-950 GCA_964343525.1 uncultured Cyanobium sp. | reverse complement strand
CCTCACCGGCTGGAAGATCGACATCAAAAACGCCTCCGAATACGACCAGGCCAGCGAAGACGCGGTGGTTTCGGAGCTGATCAGCCAACGCCAGGAAGAGGAGGCACTCCAGGCCGAAGCGGAAGCCCGGCTGGAGGCGGAGCAAGCCCTGCGCGCCGAAGAGGATGCCCGCCTGCGGGAGCTCTATCCGCTGCCTGAAGACGATGAGGACTACATCGAAGCCGGCGACGATGACGACGCCGTCGAAGCTGAAGCCGAGGCTGAAGCAGAAGCCGAGCCAGAGGCTGAGCTTGCCGAAGACGCCGACGCCGAGGATGGAGCCCGGTGAGTTCCAAACCCGTGCTTCGGCGCTGTGTGAGCTGCCGCGCGTTGTTGGATCGCCAACAGCTCTGGCGCATCATCAGACTGGCCGAAGGGGGAATCGGGTTGGATCAGGGCATGGGCCGCTCGGCCTACCTCTGCCCCAACCAGGTGTGTTTGGACGAGGCGAAACGACGCAAACGGCTGCAACGGGCCCTTCGCTGCCAGGTTGCAGAAACGATCGTCGAGACTCTCGAACAGCGACTGATCACCAGCGCTGGTCGCGCCTCTGAGGCAAGATGACCCTTGGCTGTGCCTTGCGCACGGCCTGGATCCCCAAGGCCCCAACCCGGCGGCCCGGGGACCCGACCACTGGAGACCTGAATGACCAGCAGCGGCAAAGTCAGAATTTATGAGCTGTCCCGGGACATGGGCCTGGAGAACAAGGACGTGCTCGATGCCGCGATCCAGCTTGGTGTTGCCGCGAAAAGCCATAGCAGCTCGATCAGTGATGACGAGGCCGCCCAAATCCGCTCCCTGATCAAGCAAGGTGGCGCCGCCGGCCAGCCCAGTGCAGCCCAACCGGCGGCCGCCCCCGCCAAGGCGAGCCTGTGGGTGAAGAAAGCAGCCCCCGCCCCCGCGGCTCAAGC
>CAYFKI010000106.1:0-5150 GCA_964343525.1 uncultured Cyanobium sp. | reverse complement strand
AGCCGGGGTGGGCTTGGCGGTGGCGGCAGCCGGCAGGGCCTTCGGGGCCGCTGCGGAACTGCCGCTGGTGGTTGAGCTGGCGGCACCGGCACCGGTCGCCGCAGGGCTGGCAGCCGTGGCCGGGCTCGCCGGGGTGGCGGGCTTGGCGGCGGCTGCAGCAGCGCTGGAGGTGGTTCGCGGTTTGGGGGTAGCCATGGCTCAGGGGGGAAGGGGGCTTGGGGACGACCAACAACTTGGGCAGGAGACCTGCCGCTGTCGGTTAGCCATCGGGCTCCCAGAAATCGATGATTCCGCCGATCGTCAGATCGGTTTGCACCTCCGGGTTGCCACAGGCAAACCGGGCTGCTGAACCGCTGGCGGTGAACACCCAGTTGCCTGGGCTGGCGCCCACGGGATCCACCGCCACGTTCAACTTGCCCTTGGAGGTGCGCAGGATCCGCAGGTTGGAGTGATCCAATCCAGCCACCCGTTGGGTGCACACCAGGGATCCGGTCACCTGCATGATTTCCATTACGCGGCCCCTCCGCTGGCTGGGGCAGGGGCTTTGCCGGCATCGGGATCCCAGTGGTCAATGATGCCCACGATCGTGAGATCGCTCGGATACGACTTGCTGCCGGCGGCTTCCCGTGCGGCCGAGCTACCCACGCAGATCACCCAATCGCCAGGGATGCAACCCACCGCATCCACGGCCACTTTTTGGGTGCTGCCATCGAGAACCACCTGCAGGTGTTTGTGCTCGAAATCGGGAATCCGGTTGGTGGAGACCAGTGGTTTCACCACTTTGCAGATCAACATGTCAGTGCCCTCCTCCGCTCGGAAAGGTGATCGTGGAACCTACCGCTTCGGCAGGGGTGTGGCGCTCCTGGTCGCGCACGGTGAGCAGGGCATGGAGCAGTCCCTGTTGGAACAAATCGGCGTAGCGGGTTTCGATCGCCTGCTGTACCCGTTGGCCATGGCGAATGGCGCGCTCCTTGGCCCCGGGCACTTTGCCGTTGTAGTCAAAGCGCACCACCACCGGCACCGGCAGGCCGCGGGACACATTCAGGCCGGTGAAGATCTTCACGCCCACATCCAGGTCGCTGGCGCCTTCTTCCACCGTGTCCATGTAGGCGAAGTAGGTGAGATTGCGCAGGTGGATCTCCTTGAAACCAATGCCCACGCCGATGAAACGTTCGGCATGGCCGGCATCGCTGTAGCTGCCGCCATGGTGTTGGCGCACGTAGTCGATTTGGGAGAGGTTGTGCTCCAGTAGACGCGCCACCAGTTGCACCATGCCGGGATCGGGGGTGCTGGCTGCCGCCTGTTCCACCAGGGCCTGGATGCGGGTGCGGGCTTCAGCGGCGCCGAGGTGGCTGGTGGCTTCGTACACCTCCTGGGCATCGAGCCAACGCTCGAGATTGGTGCTGCCATCCAGGCCAGGCACATGCACCCGGATGGCATCGGTATCCGTGTCGATCCCCATCAGGAGGAGATCCACAGAAGCTCCGCAGCAGAAGCTGTTTTCCACGGCCGTCTGGAAATCCTTGAGCCGAGCTGCGCCGCAGCTGGCGGCCAGTTCGTCGTTGCTGCCGTGGGCAGCGCAACCTTCGTGGCTGGGATCTTTGGAGCTGAAGTGGTAAAGCACCACCTTCAGGTAGCGGGTGTCGTCGTGGGCGGGGTTGGGCAACCCTTCGCGGTAGCGGCGGTGCTCGGTTTTTACCCAGCGGCTCACCGTGTTCTCCACGTCAAACAGGGCTCCGGCATGGGAGCGGCGTCGCACGGAGCTGAAGGGAAGACGCAGGGCGTAGGCGATCGCGTGGGCAAGGCGACCGTCGGCGCAGGGGGTGATGTCGAGCAGGTGGAAGCCGCAGGAGAGCAGGAAGGCGTTGAACGCTTCGGCGGCCGCACTGCCGGGCTTGCCGCCGAGGGGATCGGCTTCAAAAAAGGCTTCGCTGGTCTGTTCGTAGGTTTCAAACACGCACCAGGCGAACAGGGTGCGCATGTCGAGCTGATCGACCCAGGCCTTCTCGAGGATCGGCAGGGGCAGTTCAAAACCCAGCTCGGCCCGGGCCAGCTGTTGGGCCTGGGCAATGAATTCGGGTTCGTGCTGCAACGCGGAGATGCGTTTCAACACCGGCACGATGCGATCAAAGCTGCCCTTCACCTGGCTGTCGTAGGCATGCAGCTGGGCATTGGCCCGGCTGTCGGTGAGGGGATGGAGGCTGCCGCGGTAGGCCGTTGCTCCGATGGAGGCGCCGATCCGGCTGCTGCCAGTTCCGACACCGAGCCCTGCGCTACCCAGCCCCGCGCCATTACCAGACGCCACAGCACCGGGGCGCCGGCGGGGCGCCGTGGGTGCCATCGGGCGGTAGGCGGTGGACGGGCGGGGGGACATCAGCGATTAACCGCGGGCGCCGCCGGACACCGTGATCAACGAACCGGCTGAGGTGTTGCCGCTGGAGCCGGTGACCCGGCTGACGGGCTCGGGCACTTCGTCGTTGCGCTTGGGTTGTTGGGCGAGCATCGCCGACATCGGACCCGTGCGGGTGGGATTGCGGCGGCGGGCCGAGGCGCCTTCGGTGCCGGTGACGCGATCGCCCCGATCCCAGTCGTCGCCGGTGATCTTCAGGCCAGCGGAGATGCCCTCGCCGGTCACCCGGGAGGTGGCGCGCACGTCGTCGGTGGCAGGGGCGGCCGGCTCGTCGCCGATCGGGCCGCGGGACAGTTGGACGCCACGACGGTCGAAGCGGAACTGTTCGGTGCCGGTGACTTTGTCACCGGCCATGTCAAAAGGGCCCGTAATCCGGCTGCCTTGTTCGTAGCTGGTGCCCGTCACCGAACCGCTCCGTTGGCTGGCGGTGTGGGCCGCGCGGGCAGGTGACTGCACGCTGAACTGTTGCCAGGGCTGGCTACCGGCAAGGGGCTGGGGAAAATCGGCCTCGTGGCTGTTGGCTGCACCGCAGGCTTCCGCCAGTTGGTCGGCTCCCACGTAGGGGGTTCCCGTGACGGCTTCACAGGCGCCACGGCTGGCACCGGTGAGGCTGCCGCCGATGCCGGGCTGGATCCCGCTCATGCGGTTGGATCCCCGCACCGGAGTGCGTTGGCGCACGGCGGCCACCTGGTTGGTGGAACAGAAATCGTTGGCCTGCTCGAGACCGGAGTAGGGGGTGCCGGTCACCACTTTGCAGGTGCCGGGTTCATCGCCAGTCACTTTTTGGGAGCGACCGGTGCGGGTGCCGCTCACCACCTGGGCGCGGTTGGTCACGCTGAAACCAACTTTGGCGGCCTCGGGGGCTGGCTTGGTGCCACAGAAGTTGGCGTATTGCTGGCTGCCCACGTATTCGTCCCCGGTCACCAGGCGGCAGCTGCCCGGTTCGTCGCCGGTGACGTGCTCACTGCGGCCCACGTGGGTGCCGGTGATGCCGGTGCCGCGCAGGGTGTTGAGGCTGGACACCTTGGTGGCTGCCCGGCCACCCACTTGGCTTTGATCGCCCACGTATTGGGTGCCAGTGAGTTGTTTCCCCGATCCGGGTTCATCGCCGGTCACTTTTTCGGAACGGCCCACCATCACACCGGACACGGCTTGGCCGGCCAGGGTTTGGCTGCGGCCCACCTTGCGGGGCGAGGGGGTGCTGGTGCCGCAGTAGGCGGCGGATTGGTTGGCCGACACGTATTCGGTGCCGGTCACGTTCTTGCAGGTGCCGGGTTCATCACCGGTCACTTTTTGGGAGCGACCCACCTCATTGCCGGTGACCTGGTTGCCGTGGCTGGTGGCCGTCACACGCACCTTGGCGGGCTGGCTAGCAACGGGTTCGCTCTGGCAGAAGGTGCGGAAAATCTCAGCACCCAGGTATTCGGTGCCCGTGATCGAGCGGCAGGTGCTGGCTTCGTTGCCGGTGGTCTTGGTGGAGCGGTTGGCCTGGGTGCCGGTCACCACCTGACCGCTGGTGGTTTCGCTGACGCCCACTTTCCAATGGGCATCGGCGGCAGCCGCCTGTTTGGAGCCGTGGCGGTTGGGGCCCGAAGGGCGGGTGCCGCCACTGCGGGACGTGCCGGCGTTACCGACTTTGCTTTTCAGCTCACGCACTTTCTGCGACAGCTCGCGGCCGCTCAGGTCGGCATTGCCATGGCGGGCCACGGCGGCAGCGCCGGTGCTGTTGGGGGTGCTCGCCGACTTGCCCCGTTTGGAGAGGGCTTCGCGGCGGGCCAACACCAGGGCCCGGCTGGGGTTGTGCTGGGACGCGCGCTTGGCGGTGACGCGACGCTCAGAAGAGCCGCCGCCACTGCGGCTGAGGCTGGCCCGGGCGGGTTGCTGGCTGGCTTCGGGTTGGGCCTTGTCGGCGCATTTGCACTTGTGTTCGCCGGCGGGTGCTGCACTCGCTGCAGCAACCACGGGGCTGGAGGCGGCCTGGGGGCTCACGCCCAAATCAGCGCGGGTGCGGTCTTTGGAGGTTTCGGCGCGCTTGCCCCGGCGGGAGAGGGCCTCACGGCGGGCCAGCACCAGGTCGCGGCTGGGATTGGCAATCGGACGGGCGGCGCTACGGCGGCTGCCACTGGCGGGAGCACTGAGGCTGCGGGAAGCAGCGGCCCGACTGGTTGCGGGGGCCGGGCTAGCGGCCGGTGTGGACACGGCGCTTGCCGTGCTGGTGGCAACCGGAGCGCTGGCATGGCCAGCAGGTGCTGCCCCGGTGCGGGTGGGACGGGCGTCGTCCACCGTGCGTACACGGCTTTGACCTGAGGTGAAGCGGCTGGCGGCTTTTTTGCCCCCGTTGGTCAGCGCCTTGCGGCGCTCCAAAGCTGCTTCCCGGCTGGATGTACTGGCCATGTCCGCCCGTCGAATGGAATGCTGAAAAAGGCTCCGCATTCCTGTCCGTTGGCCATCAGCCCCGGTGCAAGGAACGCAGAGAAAAGGGTTGGGTCCTGGACTGGCCAGGACCCCTTAGCAGGCGCTGAAAATCAGCGGCCTTCGAAAACCACGAAGCAAGCACCCTGGCTTTGGGTGTAGGCGTCGTAGCCAACCAGACGCACGTGGTGGTCGGGATAGGCGCGGTGGCAAGCCTCCAGCTCGCTCACAATCACTCCCAGATCCTTCTCGCCGAAGAAAGGAAGTTTCCAGTAGGACCAGTAGGTGGCCATGGAGTTGCTGGGGTGGACGTGCTCAACGAGCGGGC
>CAYFKI010000105.1:0-5157 GCA_964343525.1 uncultured Cyanobium sp. | reverse complement strand
TACGCCGACGTGTTCCGCTACGTCTTCGGCGACACCTTGGTGTTCGACACCCTGGCCCATGCCCGCACCCAACTCGGGCGTTGTCGGGCCGTGACCCTTGAGGGCGAACTGCTGGAGAAAAGCGGGGCCATGACCGGCGGCAGCCTGCAACAACGGGGCAGCCAGCTGAGCTTTGGCAGCTCCAGCGATGGCGATGAAGCCGAACCCCTGCGCCGCCGGCTGCTGCAACTGGGGGAAAGCCTGCTGGCCTGCCGCCGCAAGGAATCCGACCTCGGCCAACAACTCGAAACCCTGCGCCCGCAACTGCTGCAGGGCCAACAGCGCCAGGCCGCCCTGGAAGCCGAACGCAGCGCCGCCCAACGGGCCCTGGCCCCCCAGCTGCAACGGGAGGAGCAACGCTCCAGCCGCCTCACGGCCCTGGAGGCCGCCCTGCAGGCCGATCTCAAGCGCCAAAGCGAGCTCGAAACGGCCCTCCAACCGCTTCAGCAGCAAGTGGAGGCGCTGGCCCAAGCGGAATCCGAAGCCCAGGCCTCCGGCGATTCCGCCCGCTGGCAGGGCCTACAGGCCGAATTGGAAGCGGCGGATCAGGCCCTGGCCGCCGCCCGCAGGGAGCGGGACGAACTGCTCGCCAGCCGCCGGGAGCGGGCCCTGGCCGCTGAGCGGCTGAGCAACCAACTCGATGCCCTCGCGGCGGATGAACAGCGGCTTGTGGCTGCCGTGCAAGCCCTGGTGGCCGAGCGGGCCAGCTGGAAAGAACAGCAACAGGCCGACCAAGAACGGCGCACCGCCCTCGAAGGCCAGCAACAGGAGCTGCAAACCCGCTTTGGCGAGCGCCGCCGGGCGCGGGATGCCGCCGAAGCCCAGCTGGGAGCCCAGCGCCAGGCCCTGCAGCAACAGCAATGGGCCCTGGAGCGCCTGGGCGAAGAACTCACCGCCCTGGCTGAGCAGCAACGCAGTGAGCAGGTGCGCCTGGGCCAGCTCGAGCGCGAACTCCCCGATCCCTTGCCCGAGATCCCGGACGAGGTGCGGGAGAACGGCCTCGAAGGCCTCCAAACCGAGTTGCGCAGCCTCCAGGCCCGCATGGAAGCCCTGGAGCCGGTGAACATGCTGGCCCTTGAAGAACTCGAACAGCTGGAGACCCGCCTGGCCGAGCTGGAGGAGCGGCTGGATGTGCTCAGCAAGGAGCGCGAAGAGCTGTTGCTGCGCATCGAAACGGTGGCCACGCTGCGGCAGGAGGCCTTCATGGAGGCCTTCACCGCCGTGGATGGCCACTTCCGGGAGATTTTTGCGGGCCTCTCCGATGGCGAGGGCCACCTCCAATTGGAAAACCAGGAATCCCCCCTCGATGGGGGCCTCACCCTGGTGGCCCATCCCAAGGGCAAGGCCGTACGCCGGCTCAACGCCATGAGTGGGGGCGAAAAATCGCTCACTGCCCTCAGCTTCCTGTTTGCCCTGCAACGCTTCCGGCCGTCGCCCTTCTATGCCCTCGACGAGGTGGACAGCTTCTTGGATGGGGTGAATGTGGAGCGCCTGGCGGCCCTGATTGCCAGCCAGGCCGACCAGGCCCAGTTCATGGTGGTGAGCCACCGGCGGCCGATGATCGCCGCCGCCACCCGCACCATTGGGGTCACCCAGGCCCGGGGCGCCCATACCCAGGTGGTGGGATTACCGCCTGCCGCCTGATCCAGCCCTTCCCGCGCTCACCAAGTGGGCCACAATGGGCCGACTGGGCCAAGGCCACATCTCCTCGTTGACCTCCTCCATTCCTCCCTCTGCTGACCCTGGTGCGGCAGCCGCCGCCCCCAGTGATCGTCTCTGGTTGCGATCGGAGTTGATGGGCACCCAAGTGATCACCCGCGACACCGGTCGGCGCCTTGGGGTGGTGGGAGAAGTGGTGGTCGACATCGATCGCCGCGAGGTGGTGGCCCTGGGGCTGCGCGACAACCCCCTGACCCGATTCCTGCCGGGCTTGCCCCGCTGGATGCCGCTCGATCGCATCCGCCAGGTGGGCGATGTGATTTTGGTGGATTCGGCCGACTCCCTCAGCGAAGGGTTCAACCCAGATCGCTACAGCAAGGTGATCAACTGCCAGGTGATCACCGAAGCCGGTGAGCAGCTCGGCCGGGTGCTGGGATTCAGCTTCGACATTGAAACGGGCGAACTCACCACCCTGGTGATCGGCGCCCTGGGCGTGCCCCTGTTGGGCGAGGGGGTGCTGAGCACCTGGGAGCTCACCGTGGAAGAAATCGTGAGCAGCGGCCCCGATCGGATCATCGTGTACGAGGGCGCCGAAGAAAAGCTCAAACAACTCGGTACTGGCCTGCTGGAAAAACTCGGCATCGGGGGACCGAGCTGGGAGCAGGAGGAGCGCGAGCGTTTCCGCGCCGGAGCGGTTCCGGTGGAAAACCAACTGGCGGCCGGCCAGCCCACGGCCCAGGAACAACGCCGCATCCAACCCGCCACCGCCCGGGCCTTCGAACCGGACGACAACTTCGACTACGTGGAGTTGGAGCAGCGCCGGCAGCAGGAACCCCTGCGCCAACGCCGCTACCTCGACGACGAACCAGAGCAGCGCTACCCAGCCCGTAACAACGACCCCTACGCCGAGCCCTACCCAGAGCCGTACGGCAACCGCTACGACGAGCAGTACACCGACCAAAGCCGTTTCGGCGAGAACACCCGTTATGGCGACCAAGCCCAGTACGACCAGCAGGAGCGGTACCCCGAGCAGCGACCCGCTGATCGCAGGCCAACTCCCCGATCAGAGCCGCCCCTTGAGCGCGACCGTGCCGGCCGCCGCGAACCCCTCGATGTGGAACCGGAAGAGCTGGGGGATCCCTGGTAGGCCCCAGCCCCGAGCTCAGGCTGGCTTGAAGTCCAGCGACGCCGAATTGACGCAGTAGCGCTGGCCCGTGGGGGCTGGCCCGTCGTTGAACACATGGCCCAGGTGGGCATCGCAATGGGCGCAACGAATTTCCGTGCGCACCATGCCGTGGCTGGAGTCGGTGAGGGTGGTGATCGAAGCGCTGTTCACCCCATCCCAGAAGCTGGGCCAGCCAGTGCCCGACTCAAACTTGGTCTGGGAGCTGAACAGCGGCTGATCGCAGCAAATGCAGTGGTACATGCCACTGGCTTTGTTGTTCCAATAGGCGCCGGTGAAGGCACGCTCGGTGCCCCCCTGGCGTGCGATCCGAAACTGCTCCGGGGTGAGGCGCTCACGCCACACCTCTTCGGCCACACCACGGGCCAGGCCGCTTTCCACACCGCAGGCCGATGCGTCACTGGCGGGGCTTGGGGAGGTTTCAGACATCGTGCACGGCCCCAACAGGGCTGACTACTGGCCTTTCACCCTAGGCATCTTCACCAGCCGGCAAGAGCGCTTTCACCATGGCGGCCAGGCTGGCGACGGCCCCGGGTTGGCCCCGCAGCGCCCGCAGATCCTCCCGTAGTCCCTGCAGCCGCTCGGGGTTGGCAAGCCAATCGGCCGTCTCCGCCGCAATCTGCTCGGGCGTGATCGCCCCAACCCGCTCCGGCACCACCAGGCGTCCAGCGGCGATGTTGGGGGAAGAGAGGAAACCGCGGTGGCGCAGCCGCCAGGCGGTGAGGGCCACACCAAACACCCAGCGCAACAGGGGCAAACGGCCCAGCAACCCGGCCAGGCCATCCCAGGCCTGCATCACGTGCAGATGCTGGGTGGGCACCAGCACCAACATCGGCAAGCCCAAAGCGGCCAGCTCCGCCGTGTTGGCCCCCACCGTCGTCAGAGCCAGTTGGCACTGGCTGAGGGCACCATGGGCGGGGTTCTCCAGCAGCAGCTCCAACCGCGTGCCGCTGGGTGTCACCAGGGCCTGACCCTGCAGCTGGGGCTCGCCTGAGCGGTAGAGCCGGGCGATGGGGTTGCTGGGGCCGGCGTAGTGGAGCAAATCAGCCACCGAAACGGTGGGCGCCAACGGCAGCAAAAAGCGACAACCCGGCCGCAGGGCGGCGAGGCGGTCGGCTGTTTCCAGCAAAAACGGCATCCCCACTCGCAATTTCGCGCGCTTGGAGCCTGGAAACAGGGCCACCCATTCCCCAGGCTCCAGCGGAGCCTCACTGCGGGCCGCTTCGGAGAGATCGGCCATCAAATCGCCCACCACCTGCGCCTTCCCTTGCCAGCGGGGTGCCAGGCGGGCTGCGGCCACCTGGCCCATCAAGGCCAGCCGATCGTTCCATTGGGGCCAGCGCGCCACCCACTCCGCATAGGTGAGATGGCGATAACCCAGGCGAGCTGATAGCAGCACCGTCCAGAACTGATCACCACCCAAGAACACCACCACGCCCTGTTTCGGCCAGGGGCCAAAGCGCTCAGGGCGCAGCAACAACGACCAGAACTGCCGCGCCGGCGTGATCCGCTCAAACAGATTCCAGGGGGCGGCGGCCTGGTGCTCCTGGCCGGTGCCATTGGGGCAGGGCACCAGCACCAAGCGCAAACCACAGGCCGCCCCGGGCTGCTGGGGGCGCATAGCCAACAGACGATGCAACCGCTGGGCCACAGGCCGCACCCAGGTGGTGAGTTCGCCGGGGCCGTTGCTCACCAACACAACCACCGCTGTCTCTGCGGAAGCGGGGGGCTGGAGTGGTGAAGGCTCCGGGCTGGATGGCCGTGGTGTCGCGCGCAACTTCGAACGCACCGACGCAACCAAAGGTGAAAAGAAAAATGCGGATGGCGAGACTTGAACTCGCAAGGCCGAAGCCACACGCCCCTCAAACGTGCGTGTCTACCAATTCCACCACATCCGCTTGTGATTCGGCCGGGCCCTCAGGCCCCTCCGGGTGGCTCGGCTGGCCCAAGGGCCCGCCGGCTTCGCAATATACCCATCCACTGGCTCCAACCCCCCTGAGCCGTTCGCCCTGGGGCCCGGCCCTGGGAGCACTGATACAGTCCGCTGCGGCCCGTATCAGCTGAGTCGCCGCGGATGTCCATCGGCAAATTGCTGATCGCCAACCGTGGCGAGATTGCCCTGAGGATCCTGCGCACCTGCCGGGAGCTGGGCATCCCCACCGTGGCCGTTTACAGCACGGTGGATCGCAACGCCCTGCATGTGCAACTGGCCGATGAGGCCGTGTGCGTGGGCGAAGCCCCCAGCAGCAAGAGCTACCTCAACATTCCCAACATCC
>CAYFKI010000104.1:0-5196 GCA_964343525.1 uncultured Cyanobium sp. | reverse complement strand
CATCCTTGAATCTTCAAGCCTGCCACGAGGCAGGCTTTTTTATGGCTTTTGATGGCCTGCCGGGGTATTCCCTACTGGCCTCCTAGCCGAAGGATCAACAGCTCAAAAATCAAACGTTCATGAGGGCAAACGGTCATCAGGTCAAATGGCCATCAGGGCAAAAGGTCGACTGGCCAGGCACTTTCGAGATAGTGTCGCAACTCGAGGATGTTGCCTTGAAACCAGCCCTTAATCGTCTCCCCAGAGACAATCAAATTTCACCCGTCCCTGGGTTGGCAACACATAGCGGCGGTTGAGGATATTTTCCACATGGCGCAGCTCGCGAGCCCCCCCGTTCACAGACTGAACAACAAATTTGTAATGGATCCGCCCTCCCGCACTGGCAGCAAAGGGCACCTCCCCAATCCAGGTGTTGCGGTTCACGAATTCCAATCCATAGGCTCGACTGGGATCCCATTGGCCCAGCTCCGGACAATCACCCGTGATCGCCAATGACTCACCGGGCTTGGTTTCATAACCGTTGAGCTGGAACACGCCCACAACCGGCCCTTCAACGCGCCGACCCAGCAAACTCAGCACGCGAGCCGACTCAGCAGGAATGGCGATCTCGGCCGAACCATCCTGCCCAACCACAATCGCGTCGCCGCTGAGCACACAGCGGTACACACCCTGCGGCAAGCCAGTATCCGCTACTCGCACCGTGGCGGCATGGGATTGGTTGACGACAACGAAGGCATGAAAATCCCTATAGCTTCTGCTGTAGGCATAGATCGATTCACTCACATAGTGCTGCTGATGGCTGCCAAATGTAAGGGCCTGATTCTCCTTTCTCAGGGCCGCCAAAGCCTGGGTCATTTGATAGAGATTTGAATGCTCATCCCAAACCTCCATCATTGGCCGGTTGTAGGGGTCTTCTCCACCATTGGTGCTGTTGTGGAGATATTGCTCAGTGCCATAGAAAAGACAGGGCACACCCCGGAGGGTAAACAGCAACACCACGGCCAATTCAAGATGCCTTGGGTTGGGCGCAATCGACAAAAAGCGCGGCATGTCATGGTTATCGATGAACGTAACCAACTCGTTTGCCCTGCGATAGACATGGTCCATATCCAACACGCGTTGCACAAGGCCAAAACCGCCAGGCACCTGACCTGAAAACGCAAAACGAATGCCATCACTCAAACCAAAATCCAGAATGGACATGCCACTGCAATTGGCATACGCGACGGAACGCTGATCCCATGGCTTGCTGAAGCCATACTCCCCAAAGAGGAACAAACCTGGCTTATGGGCCTG
The DNA here is from genome assembly GCA_964343525.1 of uncultured Cyanobium sp. Classification (GTDB taxonomy): domain Bacteria; phylum Cyanobacteriota; class Cyanobacteriia; order PCC-6307; family Cyanobiaceae; genus Cyanobium_A. The sequence continues at coordinate 3,900 of CAYFKI010000104.1, read as the reverse complement.
CATATCCGTTGTGAATTCCTGCCAGAACCAAATCGGCATGTGCTTCAAGGTGTCGACCCGCAAAGCATCGACTCCGGCATCCAACCAGGCCTTGATCGCATCCTTGATATAATTTCTAAATTCAATATTTTGCTCATTAAATGTCGCGAGACCCATCATCTCGCCGTGGATCAACTGAAATTCATCTTCCCAATCTGTGATTTCGGGGTAGTGATAATAAAATCCATTCGTATCATTGTTGAAGTCCGCCAGCAATCGGCCATCGTCGTAAACCACCCCCTTGCTGCCATTGACATCCGGAGAACTGTGGTTGCAGACCACATCAAGAATGAGCTTGATTCCAGCCGCATGCAAAGCCTCCACAAGATCCTTGAGCGTGGCGGATGAGTCCAGGCTTCGCGAATCCCCTTCCCGGATGAAACGCGGATTAAGACGCTTGAAGTCCTTGGTCCAATAGCCGTGCATGGGCGCACGGTCAAACTGCATATCGTCCACCTGTTCAAACAATGGCGACAACCACACCGCCGTGACACCAAGCCGCTTCAAATAATCGACTTTCTGGATAATCCCATCCAAGTTTCCACCCCAATACTTCCCCCATTCCATCCAGGTCTTGTCGTAAAGGCCCTCTCGATCGCCGCGATCCCAGAGCCCCCGCCGCTCTTCATCCTCACTCGATCCATCATGGAAACGATCAACGATGATGAAATAAATCAGCTCTTGCCTAAATTCGGTTTCGCTGACAAAAAAAGCGTCGGCCGGGGAATTTGAAACGGACATCATCTCGCCAGAGTGCCAATGCTGAGGCCAAGCCTAGCCATGGCCTCCCACTTCGTCATACAACAACTGGCAACACCACAAGCCTGTTCCCCAAAGACACCCAACGACCACGGATTGCAGCCATCAAGCTCAGGATGATCCATCGCTAGATCGATGGAACGGGATCCATCGAACACGCGTCATCCAACACTTGCTATCGAACACGTGCCATCAACCACGCGCTACCGATCACGCACTGTTGAAAACGCGCTGTTGAACACAACCATGGGCAAGAAACCCTGACAAGTAACCCGTGGCGCGGATCCATTGGGCCATCGGTGTATTCCACGCGGCGGGCCCATGGCTGCATAGCCCCGTAGGGTTTGCCCAGCCAACCTCCCGCCACCATGGCCCCAGGCCTGAGCAAAGTTCCTGAGGTCACCCTGGTGTTCTGGGTGATCAAGATTTTGGCCACGACCCTGGGTGAAACGGGCGGTGACGCCGTTTCCATGTCGCTGAACCTGGGCTACTTGGTCAGCACGGGCCTGTTTGCCGCCCTGTTTGTGGCCTTCGTGGTGGCCCAAGCCAGGGCCGATCGGTTCAAGCCCCCGCTGTACTGGGCCACGATCGTGGCTACCACCACCTTGGGCACCACCCTGGCGGACTTTGTGGACCGCTCGCTGCACATTGGCTATGCCGGCGGATCCAGCCTGTTGATCGCCCTGTTGGCGGCCGCCATCGTGACCTGGAAACGCGACCTGGGCACCCTGGCGGTGGCCTCGGTGCGATCCGGCAAAGCCGAGGCCTATTACTGGACCACCATCCTGCTCTCGCAAACCCTGGGCACGGCCCTTGGCGACTGGACGGCAGATACGGCAGGGCTCGGCTACCTCGGCAGCGCCGTGATCTTCAGCGCCCTGCTGCTGGCGGTTTGGGCGGCCCATGCCAGCCAGCGGTTGGACAACGCCCTGGTGTTTTGGAGCGCCTTCGTGCTGACACGCCCCCTAGGGGCCGTGGTGGGCGATTTCCTCGACAAGCCCCTTGCCAAAGGGGGGCTGGCCCTGGGCCGCTTCCCGGCCTCAATGGTGCTCCTGGTGCTGATCGTGGCCCTGATCACCTTCACCAAGCAGCGAGCCGCCAGGGAAGCGCACTAAGCGCTCTAGCCCTAACAGCAGCCAACAGCCTCCAGAGGAACCGGCGGAGCGCTATTGGCGGGCTCCATCGAGGCAGGCAACTTGCTGTACCACCACTCCTGCAGCTCAGGCGCCAGCCGCACCGGGAACAGGGTGATCACCGTGCGGGTCGAACGGGCACCGGGCTGGAGCAGCTCCACCGCATAGCTCGGGCAGCGGCGCGAGGCCAAATCAGCCACAAAACGGCGTCCAATACGGCGCCAGCTGGGCTCCTTGCTGCGCCAGGCCAAGCGGCAGCAGGGCCAGGGCAGCTCCTCCCGGTCAAACAGGCGGCAGCAGGGCCCCAGAACGCGGTAGCTGAACTGGCCGCCAGGGCTGGTGTGCTCACTGCCGGGCGCCAAAAGGGTGAAGGCCTGGAGTGGGGACACGGGAGAGGGCATAAAAAAGCCACCCCGAAGGGTGGCAGGAAAGAACCAGAGGATCAAGAACGATCCAGCCAGTGGCTCAATAGAGCTCTTCTTCGGCGTGGGTTTTGATGGTCACGTCGCTGGTGGGGTAAGCCACGCAGGTCAGAACGAAACCAGCTTCGATCTGGTCGTCGTCGAGGAAGCTTTGGTCGCTTTGATCAACGGTGCCGGAGGTGAGCTTGCCAGCACAGGTGGAGCAAGCGCCAGCGCGGCAGGAATAGGGCAGGTCAATGCCCTGCTCTTCAGCAGCGTCGAGGATGTACTGATCGTCAGGCACCTCGATGGTCTTGTTGAGGCCTTCGCTCTCGCTGATGAGGGTGACCTTGTAGGAAGCCATGGAAAGGATTGGGGCTCACAGGCAGCCGGGAGTCGGGCCTGTAGGACCCGCCCTTCATACATCCCCCCCGGGCCTTTCCTGCGCTTTTCGGGCGTCGTTCCCTGGAAGGCCAATCAAAACGAAGGCACAGATCAGCGTGTCTTATGCAACATTGGCTCGCTGGATGGTCATCAGGCCCCACTGGCTTTGCTGGGCCGTCAGCGCGCTCTGCCACCCCTGGGCGGCCAGGGCCCGCTGCAGGGATGGGGCCTGATCCACCAAGAGGCCACTCAGCAGACCCGTCCCAGTGGGCGCCAGCACCTGGATGAAGGCCGGGCAGAGGGCCTCAATCACCGGCGCCAGGATGTTGCAAAGGAGCAGATCCGCCGGCTGGCCCTGGAGCAACGCAGCAAGGGTCTCCACAGAGCCCAACCCCACCTGCAGGCGCTCGCTCAAGCCATTGAGCGCAGCGTTCTCGGTGGTGGCCCGCACCGCCAGCGAATCGGTATCGGCTGCCGCCACATGGGCGGCGCCCAGCTGCAGAGCCCCCAGGCCCAATACACCGCTGCCGCAGCCAAGATCGGCCACCCGCAGCCCTTCCACGGCCATGCCCTCGAGGGCCTCCAGGCACAGGCGCGTGGTGGGGTGGCTCCCAGTGCCAAAGGCACTGCCCGGATCCATGGCAATCACCAGCCGATCGGCCAGCTCCGCAGGACATTCCAACCAAGCCGGCAGGATCAGCAGGCGCTCACCCACCGGATCGGCCTGCCAGTGCTGTTTCCAGCTGAGGCTCCAATCTTCATCGGCCTGCTCAGTCCAGGTGATCGGCGGTAGGCCAAGACCAAAGGGTTCCGCCAGGCTGGCCAGCGCCTGCTCCAGCTGGTGGCGTTGGTCCGCCGGCCAATCCATGGCTGGCAACCAGGCGATCAACTGACGCTGCTCAGGAGCCTCGGGACGGTGCTGCACCGCCACCCTGGGGATGCCGAGCACCTCCAGCTTCCAAATCAGCGATTCCTCCAGCTCCGGCAGGGCGGCCAGCTCGAGCCGCCACCAGGCCTGGTCCATCAGAACGTCACCGTGTGGGCTTGCTGGATGCCGTTGATGGCATTGATTGTGGCCAACAAGCTGGCGGGGATGGGGTCATCGAGGCTGACCACCATCACGGCATCACCCCGCACGATGCGGCGGCCCACCTGCATCGAGGCGATGTTCACGTTGTGCTCGC
>CAYFKI010000103.1:0-5197 GCA_964343525.1 uncultured Cyanobium sp. | reverse complement strand
GCGATCCCCAGGCCCATGCCGACGCGATTGAGGGGGTGATGGCCTCAGCTGCTGGCCTGGGCTACCAGCCCGCAGGCCTGGTGGCGTCGCCGATTACGGGCCCGGCCGGCAACCACGAATACCTGCTCTGGCTGCGCGCCGCTGGCGCGGTAAGCCCAGGATCCCAGGCAGGATCCCTGGCCCCCGATGGCGCGGCCATCAAAAAGCTGGTGGCCAGCACCCTGGTCACCAGCTGAGGGGGCAAGAACCCTGGGCCTTTGGGGCTCAGATGGCGCTGCTGTCGCGATCGCCGGTGCGGATCCGGATCACGGAGTCGATCGTGCTCACGAAAATCTTGCCGTCGCCGATTTCACCGGTGCGGGCAGCCTCCTGCACGGCGCTCACCACGTTGTCCACCTGGTCGTCGTCGACCACGATTTCCAGCTTCAGTTTCTGCAGGAATTCCACGGTGAACTCGGACCCGCGGTAGCGCTCCACCTGTCCTTTTTGGCGACCAAAGCCGCGCACCTCGCTCACGGTCATGCCCACGATGCCAGCGTTGACCAGTGCGATCTTGACGTCCTCCAATTTGAAGGGACGGATGATGGCCTCGATTTTTTTCATGGAAGCGGCTGGGGCTCGAGTGGGAGTCTCTCAGGAAATCCCCGCCCAAGGAAGGGGATGGTTCCATTAGGCCTGAGGTGGGCGGGGGTCGTCGTAACAACGGCTACGGCCTGCCCCTCGCTGTCTACGATCCGGCGATGGACAGTGCCTCCCAGCCCCAGCAAACCCGCACTCCGCTCTACGGCGAGCGCAACATTGCGGAAGCCCAGCTGATCTGCTTCGAGAATCCCCGCCCTGGCCGCGCCTACGAGGTGGCGATCGAGCTGCCCGAATTCACCTGCAAGTGCCCCTTTTCGGGGTATCCCGATTTTGCAGTGCTGCGGCTGCTGTATCAGCCCGGCCCCCGGGTGCTGGAGCTCAAGGCGATCAAGCTCTATGTGAACAGCTACCGCGACCGCTCGATCTCCCACGAGGAGGTGGCGAACCGCATCCTGGATGACTGCGTGGCGGCTGCCGATCCGCAGTGGATGCAGTTGGAAGCCGATTTCCATCCCCGCGGCAATGTGCACACCGTGGTTCGGGTCAGCCATGGCACCCGGCTGCCCTGTTAGAGCTGGGCGAGCAGGGCAGGGAGCTCCTGGGCAAAGGCTGTGAGGTTGCGGTTGCAAAGGCCGCCCACGTGCAAACGACCGCCTTCCCCCTCCCCCTCACCAATGGCCCAGAGCTGGCGGGTGGCCACCAGGCTGAGGCCCCCACCGACCAGGGCGATGGCAAAGCCCGCATAGACCAGGGGCACCCCCGGGTCTTTTTTCAGCAGGATGCCGCTGGCGGGCAGCACGCTGGCCACCCGAATGGGCAGACCATTGATCTCCAAGGGGGCCCCGCCAGGTACCAATTGGCCTAGCACCTGGCCATCGGCCCCGTAGACCACCACCGGGCCGGCTTCGTTGTTGAGGCTGAGCAGCACCGGATCGCTGCCGTCTGGGCGGGTGGGTAGCACCAGACCCCAGATCTGATCACCGAGCTGGGGAAAGGGCTGCAGCGGCAGTTCCAAAACAGGACTTTTGCCCAGTTGCACGCTGATGGCCGCCAGGGCCCAATCGGCCTGGTACAGGGTGATGCCGCGGAAGCGCAGCGGGTGGTTGACACTGATCTCGGCCCGTTGCAGTTCGGGCCCGTTGTCCCCATCGAGCAGGCGCAGTTGGGAGGTGAATTGCTCCGGCCGGCCCGCGGGGTCCCGTTGCACGCTGAAGCCATCGAGGGCCACCAGCAACTGGCTCTGGCCGCGGCTGTTGAGCAGGTCGAGGGTGCGGCCAGGGGCTAGGAATTGCTCCGAGCGCTGACCGCCCAGGGAGCCCCAGGCGGCGCCCAGCATCAGCACCACCATGCCGGCGTGCACCAGGAGTGGGCCCAGCCGGCCCAGCAGGCCCTTGCGCGCCGCCAACCGCCCCGGCTGACTCTGGATCTGCCAGCCCTGGGCGCTCAGCAGGCCAGCCAGCTTGTCGAGGCTGGAGCTAGGGGCTGGTGCCATCACCGTTTCCGCCACGCTCAACTTGCTCAATTGGCGCGGGGATTGGTAATCCACCCAGCGCAGGGCCGCCTGCAGGGCGGGCCATTGGCGCCGCCAGCTGCACAGCAACAGCGAGAGGGCTAGCCAGGCCAGCAGGGCTAAAAACCAGCCGCTGGAATACACGTGGTCAAGCTGCAGGGCCAGTACGCCATCGCCCTTGAGCAGGCCCAGCCAAGGCGTGGCGTCGTAGAGCTGGTGGTAGAAGGCTTCGCTTTCTTTTTGGGGAACGGCGGTGCCGATGCCGCTGGCGATGGCGATCACCAGCAACAGGCCGATGGCCAGGCGCAGGTCGGAAATCCAGGCCGCCAGCCTGTAGAGCAGTTTCATCGGGGGGTCACAACCACCGGGCGGCCAGGGTGACGGCCCCGGTCACCACCAGCACCACCCCGCTGATCGGGGGAACCCATTGCCCCAGGCGCCGCAGGCTGAGCAGGTTGGGCAAGCTGGCTGCCGCGGTACCCGCCAGCAACAAAGGCAGCACCTGGCCGGCCCCAAAGGAGGTGAGCAGCACCATGCCCACCAGGGGCTTGCCGTTCTGGGCCATCCAACCCAGAAGAACGGCCAGCACCGGCGTGGTGCAGGGGGTGGCCGCCAAGCCAAAGGCCAGTCCTGCGGCTAGCGGGGCCAGAGGAGCGGGCACCTTGCGCCGCCAGACGTCCGGGTCGGGGCCAGCCGGCAGGGGGATTTTCAGCACGCCCAGCAGGTTGAAGCCCATGAACAGGGCCAACACGGCCACGATCGTGGGAATCAGGCCGGGGATCTGGCCATAGATGCGACCCAGCAGGCCACTCACCAGCCCCAGAAGCACCAGCGAGCCCACAATCCCCGCCGCAAAGCTCAAGCTGCGCTGCCAGGGGGAGGGGCGGCGCCCACCATCGCCAACCGCTGCACCAAATCCCGCCAGGTAGGCCAGGGTGACGGGCAACAAGGACAGCGAGCAGGGGCCCAGGCTGGTGAGCAGGCCCCCGGCAAACACCACGGCAAGGGTGGTGGGCCCGGGGGAGGCCAGCGATTGTTGGAGCAACAGCTCACTGCTGCGGGCCCAATCGGCCAGTTGGGGCCCAACACTGATCATCAGCCCAGCCTATCGGGCGGCCGCGGCTGAACGATGGCGTTTGGGGGTGTGGCTTAAGCCACTGCCCTCCAGGCAGCAGCGCAGCAGCAGCCCGCAGATCAGCAGGCTGGCCATCAGGGAGTTGCCGCCGTAGCTGATCAGCGGCAAAGGGAGCCCGGTGGTGGGCATGGCCCCACTGGCCACGGCGATGTTGAGAATCGATTGGCCCACCAGGATCGTGGTGCACCCCATCGCGATCAGCCGCTGTTGGTTGGTGCGGCATTGCAGGGCGATGCGCAGTCCCACAAAGCCGAACAACAACAGAAACAGCAACAGCACCACCGAACCCACGTAGCCAAATTCCTCGGCGTATACCGCGAAGATGAAATCGGTGGATTGGATCGGCAGGTACTGCAGTTTTTGGGTGGAGAGGCCAAAGCCTGAGCCAAACAGTTCGCCCGAGCCAATCGCCAGCAGGCTTTGCACCAGTTGGTAGCCGTCGCCTTGGGCATCACGCCAAGGATTGAGAAACGAGATCACCCGAACCCGCTGGTAGGAGTTGATCAGGATGCTGGCGGTGCCCAGCAGGCCCCCAGCCCCGGCGGCCCCCAACAGCAGGGTTTTGGGTAGCCCCCCGGCCAGGGCCATCAGCCAGAGCACAAGACCCGTCAGGGCGGCCGTGCTGAGGTTGGGTTGCTTGAGGATCAGCAGGATGAGGCCTCCGAGGATGCCCAGCCAGAGCAGCTTTTGATCCAGACCACTGCGGTTCCAGTGGGCAAACAGGGCAGCCCCTTGCAGCACCACAAAGGGTTTCACCAGTTCTGAGGGTTGGATTTGGATCGGTCCGATCACCAGCCAGCGACTGGCGCCATTCACGGTGCTGCCCATGACCAGCGTGGCGGCCACCAGGAGCAGACAGATCAACAGGGCCAACGGTGCCAGGTGCAACCAGCGTCGCAGGCTGGTGCGGACCCCGAGCCAGAGCAGGCCCCAGCTGGGCAGCATCCAGATCAGCTGACGCTTGAGGTAGTAGCCCGCATCGCCCATTTCCCGCTCCGCCACCCACCAGCTCGAGGAGGTGAGCACCAGGATCCCCACCAGGCTCCAGAGGGCCACCATGCCGAGCAACAGCCGGGCTTCCGCCGGCCAGAGATGCCAGGGCAAGGGCAGCAAGGCATTGAGCTGGGCCCCTGGATCCCTCGGGGCTGGGAGGTCAGGCCGGGAGCTGGAGCGAGGCAAGGCGGAAAGGCTTGGGAGCAGGGTGAGGCCGATCCCCATTCAGCCGCGAATGGCTGGAAATGGCCAGGGGTTTGGCACAAAAAAAGCCCGGCAGTGCCGGGCTTTTTGATCAACGTTTGAACAGGGTGCCGACTCAGTTGCCGACGTTTTGTTGACGGCGACCGGTGGCGAGCTCAACCTTGAGAATCTTTCCACCCTGTTTCATGATCCGCTGCTGTTCAGCGAACCAGCTATCAAAAGGAACCCACTTGGTGAAGTAGGTGTTTTGCAGTTCACGCTGGGTGCGTGATTTCTCAGGGCAAGGAATGCAGGCTGTGATTTTGAACAGACGCATGGGAAAGATCCGAGTGGTGTGCCGAATCGGGGGGATCAGTTACCCAGGCCGGAGCTGATGTAGTCGAGGTAGACGCCCATTTCGCGACCGGCATCGGGACCCACCAAGGCAGCGGTGGTTTCCTTCATGGCCTGGATCGACTGCACGGTGGCACCGATGGGCACGCCCAGGGAGTTGTAGGTCTCCTTGAGGCCGTTCAGCACACGCTCGTCGAGGATCGAGGTGTCGCCAGCCAGCATGGCGTAGGTGGCGTAGCGCAGGTAGTAGTCGAGGTCGCGGATGCAGGCCGCATAGCGACGGCAGGTGTACATGTTGCCGCCGGGACGGGTGATGTCCGAGTAGAGCAGCGATTTGGCGACGGCCTCTTTGATGATGGCCGAAGCGTTGGCGCTGATGGTGGCGGCGGCACGAACGCGCAGCTCACCGCTGGCGAAGTACTGCTCCAGGCGACCCATGG
>CAYFKI010000102.1:0-5213 GCA_964343525.1 uncultured Cyanobium sp. | reverse complement strand
GCGCTAGCCCAGGCCAAGGGCCAGCAGCACGGCCTCGAGGCTGAGGCTGGAAAGCTCCCCAGGGTTGCCCACGCCCTGCACCCCCTGGCGCACCGGCAGGGTGCTGGCGGGGCGGCCCAACGCCACCAGGGGCACCCCGAGCAGCAGGGCCCATTCGATCGTGAGGGGATCGCTGGCCAGCACCACGTCGGCTGTGGCCACCTGGGCAGCCCGCTGGGACGCTGATGCGCTGGCGGCAGCTGCGCTGATCGCGCGAAGACTGGGGAGTTTGGTGCGAATGCGCTCCGGCAACTGCTGCCACAGGGCTTGGGGCCAGTCGTTGCTGCCACCGGCGGGGGCGAGCAGGAGCACCGGGCCATCGCCGGCCGGCAGGGCTTGGCTGGCCTTGTCGAGGGTGGGTTTGGCGATGGGCAGGCGGAAGGCCTCAGCATTGAGCGTCACCCCAATGGGCCGCAGGTAGGCCTCCAGGGTTTGGTTGGCCCAGCCGGCAGACGGGGCCTCAATGCGTTCGGTGGCGGAGAAGCCAGCGGCGGCAATGCGGGTGGGGATATGGCTCATCGACAGCATCAGATCCACCTGGCGGCCACTGGCCAGGTTGATCACCAGTTGGAAGTCGGGTTCACGCACCGAGCCCAGCAGGTTGGCCCAGTCGGCCAGGCTGGCGCCCTCGAAGGCGAAGGGAATCGCCTTCACCACGGCGGGATGCAGCTGCCAGAGCGGGGTGGTGGCGGGTGGGCACACCACCTGCACCTCGGCCTGCAACTGCTGCTTCACCGCATCAACGGCCGCAAAGGCTTGCAGCTGCTGGCTGCTGCCACCGGGAATCAAGAACAGGGCCCGCATCAGGGTGGCAGTGGCACGGCGGCCTGATTGTATGGAGCCCATTCGGTTTGGCCCATCGGCAGGAGTTGCTTGTGCATTTGCTGATCGCTGCTGCGGGAAGTGGCCGCCGCATGGGCGCTGCCGGCAACAAGCTGCTGCTGGAGGTGGCGGGTCGGCCGGTGTTGGCCTGGACCCTGCAGGCCGCCTTGGCCTGCGAGGCCATCACCTGGATCGGGGTGGTGGGTCAGCCGGTGGATGAGGCGGCCATTGCCGCGATCGTGGCCGAGGCCCGGGCGGCGGTGCCGGTGCAGTGGATCGAGGGCGGCGACACCCGCCAGGAATCCGTGAGCCGGGGCCTGGCGGCTTTGCCGCCGGAGGCCCAGGGAGTCTTGATTCACGATGGGGCCCGCTGCCTGGTGAGCCCCGAGCTGCTGGCCCGCTGTGCGGCGGCGGTGCAGCAGGGCTTGGCCGTGATTGCGGCGGCCCCCGTCACCGACACGATCAAGCAGGTGGATGGCCAGGGCACGATCACGGCCACCCCAGATCGCAGCCAGTTGTGGGCGGCCCAAACACCCCAGGGATTCCCGGTGGGGCAGTTGCGCGATGCCCATGCCATGGCCCTCACAAAGGGCTGGAGTGTCACCGATGACGCGGCCCTGTTTGAGCGCCTCGGATTAGCGGTGCAGGTGCTCGAAGCACCCCCTTCCAACATCAAGCTCACCACGCCCTTTGATCTCACGGTGGCCGAGGCCGTGCTGGCCGGCCGCGCCTAATCGGCCAGCAGGCTGAGGCGGCCGCTGCTGCCATCGAGGCGGGCCCCCACACCCAGGGGCAGGGCGGCATTGCAGGACCCATGGCCGATCGGCAGGCCCGCCACCACGGGGATTCCCAGATCGGCCGTGCGCTCCCGCAGCACCTGCTCCAGGCTGAAACTGGGCCGGTCGCCATCGGCGGGGTTGTCGCAGCCCTCGAAGCTGCCCAGGCCGAGGCCTGCCAGCTGCTGCAGGACGCCGCTGAGCCGCCAGTGGGTCAGCATCCGCTCGATCCGGTACGGCGCTTCGCCCACGTCTTCGAGCACCAGGATCGCCCCCTTCAGGGGAGGGAGGTGGGGCGTGCCCAGCAGGTGGGTGGCCACCGTGAGATTGGCCACCAGCAGGGGGCCTTCGGCCTGGCCGGAGCACCAGCTCTGCCCTTCCAGATCCGCCAACGGCTCCCCAAACAGCAGGGCCCGCAACCGCTCCTGGCTCCAGGCGGGTTCGCCGGCCAAGGTGGTGAGCAGCGGTCCATGGATGGCGCCCCCGTTGCCTTGGGCCAGTTGGGCCCAGAGCAGGGAGGTCACATCGGAAAACCCCAGCAGCCAGCGGTTGGCCAATCCCAGGGGCTGCTCCAGCAGGCGGGCTGAACCCCAGCCGCCCCGCAGGCAGGCCAGCAGGGCGGCGCCTTCTTCGGCCTCGGGCTGGAGTTCTAAGCGGCGCTCGGTATCGGTGCCCGCCAGGTAGCCCCATTGCCGCAGCGGCACGCGGGTGACCACCAGGCCCCAGCGTTCGAGGATTTCAATGCCAGCCTCCATCCGGGCGATCGCTTCCTCGCCCTCCAGGCAGGAACTGGCGGCTACCAGGCCCACCCGATCGCCGGCCTTCAGGGGAGGGGGCAGGGTGATCGGCCGCATCATGCGCCCCTTCCCACCACCAGGGCGAGCAGCAGCAGCGCCCCGAGCAGCACCTGGCGGTTGAAGTGGCCTCCGTAGTGGGAGCGCGGCAGATGGGGGGTCTTCAGGGCAAGGGCTTCGCGCTGCATGCCCGCAGCGGCCAGCAGCCACAGGGGCCAAAAGATTGTTTGCACGCCCGTCATGGCAGCCGCTATCGCCAGGCCCAGGGCCGTAACGCCGTAGCTCAGGCTGACGGCCAGCGGTGCCCGCTCCCCAAGGCTGAGGGCACTGCTGTGGATGCCCACCGTGCGGTCGTCGTCCCGATCGGCCATCGCGTACACCGTGTCGAAGCCAAAGGTCCAGGCGATGACAGCCAGCCAGGCCAGGGCCAGGGGCCAGCTACCGCCCAGCGATCCGGTGGCGGCGGCCCAGGGGATCAGCACGGCAAAGCCCCAGCACAGGGCCAGCACCAGTTGGGGATAGGCAAACCAGCGCTTGGCACTGGGATAGAGCAACACCGGCAGCAGCGCCGCCATGGCCAGCTCCAAACACAACAGGCGGTGGGCCGCAGGCAAGCTCAGCACCACCGCCAACGCCGCCACCAGGCTGAGCAGCAGCAGGCTTGCCGCTTCGGTGGTGCCCACCCGGCCATCGGCCAGCGGCCTGGTTTTGGTCCGCTCTACCAGCGGATCAATGCGCCGATCCCACAGATCGTTGGCGATGCAACCGGCAGCGCTCACGGCTAGGCCCCCCACCACCATCCAGCCCACGAGCACTGCCGATGGCGGGGCCATGGGGGTGAGCCACAAACTCCACAGGGCTGGAATCAACAGGATCAGGCGCCCGCTCGGCTTGTGCCAGCGCAGCAGCTCCAGCCAGGCTCCGAGGCGCTTGCGGATGCTGCAGACGGGCATGGGGGCTTAATCAGGGGCCGCCTGGATCCATCGGCCCTGGTAGGGCCGCACCATAAAGCTGTTGGCGTGAGATCCGGTGAATGGCAAAGTGGCGGGCCTAGCGCCGGATGCTGCGCCCGATGGTTCAGGCCCAGTCCCAGCCATCTCCGGCTCCTGTCCAGGGCGGCATTCCAGGCCAGGTACTGACGCGTCGCCGCGTTGCCGCGATCGATATCGGCACCAATTCCATCCACCTGTTGGTGGCGGAGGTGGATCCGGGGCTGCGCTCGTTTTCGGTGGTTCTGGCAGAAAAGGCCACCACCCGCCTGGGAGAGCGGGATCCTGAAACGGGCGATCTCACGGCCGAGGCGATTGAACGGGCCTTCCTCACCCTGCGCCACGATCGCGATCTGGCCCTGAGCCATGGGGTGGAGCAGATCGTCACGGCCGCCACCAGCGCCGTGCGCGAGGCACCCAACGGCCGGGACTTCGTGGCGGCCCTGCAGGAGCAGTTGGGCCTGGAGGTGGATCTGGTGAGTGGGCCGGAGGAGGCCCGCCTGATCTACCTGGGCGTGCTCTCTGGCATGGCCTTTGGCGATCAACCCCACCTGATTCTCGATATCGGTGGCGGCTCCACCGAGCTGGTGCTCGCGGATGGGCGGGATGCCCGCTCCCTCTCCAGCACCCGGATTGGTGCGGTGCGGTTGCAGCGGGAGTTTTGCCGCCAGGATCCTTTACCGGCGGAGCAACGCTCGTTTTTAAAGGCCTACATCCAGGGGGCGTTGGATCCGGCTGTGGCCCAGGCCAGGGCGGCCCTGCAGCCGGGCGAAAAACCCCTGTTGGTCGGCACCAGCGGCACCGCCATGGCCCTGGCGGCCCTGGCCGCCGCCGATGAGGAACGGCCCCCGGTGAAATTGCAGGGCTACCGGCTGAGCAAGGCCCGCATTGATCTGCAGATCAACCGTCTGCTGGCCATGACCCCCGAGCAACGCAAGGCGCTGCCGGCCCTCAATGAGCGGCGGGCCGAAATCATCGTGCCGGGGGCCCTGATCCTGCAGACGGCCATGGACATGCTCCAGGTGAAGGAGCTGGTGGTCTGCGACCGCGCCCTACGGGAGGGGTTGATCGTCGATTGGATGTTGCGCAACCACCTGCTGGGTGATCGCTTTTCGTTCCAGAGCACCATCCGCGAGCGCACCGTGCTGCATCTGGCCCAGAGTTTTGGTGTGGAACGCGGCCGGGCCGATCGGGTTGCCGACTTTGCCCTCAGTCTTTACGACCAAACCCGCGGCTTGCTCCACGACGATGCGGGTGAGGGGCGGCCCCTGCTCTGGGCGGCTGCCCAGCTGCATACCTGCGGCAAAAGCATCAACATCTCGGCGTACCACAAACACACCTGGTACCTGATTCGCCATGGCGAATTGCTGGGTTATTCCCAGAGTGAGCACCTGATGGTGGCGGCCATTGCCCGCTATCACCGCCGCAGCTTGCCGAAGAAGCGCCACGAATCCTGGCTGCTGATTGAAGACCGCCAGCACCGCCGCACCGTGGCCTCGATGGCCCTGTTGTTGCGGCTGGCCGCCGCGCTGGATCGCCGGCCCGCAGCCGTGGTGGGCCGAATTCTGGTCGAGCCCGCCTACGCGGGTTCCCGCAAGGAAGGCCCCTCCGGATTCACGATTGCCCTCGAGCCGATCGAGGCGGAAGCTGGCCAGGATCGGGCCGATCTGAGCCTGGAACGCTGGAGCTTGGCCTCCTGCCGCGACGTGGTGCTGGAGGCCTGCGGTCTGTCGCTCAGGGTGCTGGAGCCTTAGGCGCCGGCGGGGTGGGTTTCGCTGCTTGGCTGGGTTTGG
>CAYFKI010000101.1:0-5214 GCA_964343525.1 uncultured Cyanobium sp. | reverse complement strand
CCCCCTAGGTCGTCCTTCCGAGCCCCTGCGACCCCCTGCGACCTTGTGGCCCCACCCCTTAAACCCAAGCCCTGCTCGGCGCTGGCCCTGGATGTGGGCCACAAACGCATCGGCCTCGCCGGGTGTGACCCCCTGGGGTTCACGGTGACCCCGTTGCCGGCCCTGGCCAGGGGCCAATTCAGCGCCGATCTCGAGCGCCTCACTCCGCTGGTGAACCAACGGCGCATTGCCGTGTTGGTGGTGGGCCTACCCCTGGATCGCAGCGGCCAACCCACCGAACAGGCCCTCCACTGCCGCCGCTATGGCGAACGGCTGGCGCGCAGCCTGGATCTGCCGATCGCTTGGGTCAACGAGCATTCGAGCAGCTGGGCGGCGGCTGAAAAGAACGGACTCCATGGCGATCGCAGCGGAGCCCTCGATAGCGCCGCAGCGGCCCTGCTACTCGAGCAATGGCTGGCGGAAGGCCCCGAAGCCGCCCGGGTCGACACCGATCCAATACAGCCTGCGACCCCAAATGGCGGCACAACGGCCAGCCTTGATCCATCCTGAAGACAACTGCTCCCCGTTTATGGCTTCCGAAGGTCCTGCCGTGACCCATTCCGGCGACGTTCCCACCGTGTTGGTGAGGGATCCCCGAGGCCGCCAACTGCTGTGTTTCCTTGAGCAGCTGATCCCCCTCGACGGCCACGATTACGCCCTGCTCACCCCGGTGGACACCCCGGTGTGCCTGTTCCGCCTCGACGACGAGGCCGACCCCGAGCTGATCGACACGATCGATGCCACCGAACCCATCCTCTCGGTGGCAGATGTGGTGCTGCAGGAGCACGACCTCACCCTGGTGCGATCGGCCGTGACCCTCACGGTGAGCGGTGAACTCGATGAGCCCGAACCCGACGATCTCGACGACGACGAGGACGCTGACGACGACTCGGAGACCTATGAGCTGTTGGTGAGCTTCCTGGTCGATAGCCAGGAATATGGGCTCTACATCCCCCTGGATCCTTTCTTCGTGGTGGCCCGGATGGAGGGCAACGAAGCGCTGCTGGTGGAAGGCGAGGAATTTGATCGGGTGCAACCCCGCATTGAGGCCGAGCTGGCGGAGCGGGAGGGCGACCTCTGATGCTCCAGGAGCTGCTGAGGCCCAATTGGCTGATGGAGTGCACCCTGGCGGAGTTGCCGCTGGAAGCGCTTCAGGAGAGGGGCATCCGCGCCCTGGTGCTGGATGTGGATCGCACCCTGCTGCCAAGGCGCCAAACCGTGGTGCCGGCTCCAGCGCTGCGCTGGTTGGAGGAGGCCAAACAGGCGTTCCCCATCCACCTGCTCAGCAACAACCCCTCCCGTCAGCGCATCGGCTCCGTGGCCGAGACCCTGGACTTGCCCTACACCACCTCGGCGGGAAAACCCCGACGCAGCGCCCTGCGGCGGGTTCTGGCCCAGCTCAACCTGCCGCACCACCAGGTGGCCCTGGTGGGTGATCGCATCTTCACCGACGTGATGGCCGGCAACCGCCTCGGGCTGTTCACCGTGCTGGTGAAGCCGATCGATGGCGAGGGCCAGCCTTGCCAGCGCGACCGCCTACAGAAGCTGGAATTGCGGTTGGCGGACTGGATGGGGGCGGGTCTATTCGGATGAGCAGGGCTCCCAAAGGACTGCGGCGGGTCGTGAAGGTGGGCACCAGCCTGCTGCGGGGCACCCCTGAGCGCCCCACCACAGCCGTGATCACCGATCTGGCCGCCAGCCTCAGCCGCCAACAGGCCCAGGGGGATGCGATTGCCCTGGTCACCAGTGGGGCTGTGGGTCTGGGGTGTGATGCCCTGGCGATGGCCACCCGCCCCCAGGAAGTGGTGGCCCTGCAGGCCGCCGCCGCCGTGGGTCAGGGGCGGCTGATGGCCCTCTACCAAGAGGCCTTTGCCAGCTCAGGCCTGGCCGTGGCCCAGGTGCTCCTAACCCGAGGGGATCTGGCCTCAAGGCGCCGCTACCAGAACGCCTGCAGCACCCTGGAACAACTCCTCAGCTGGGGGGTGGTGCCGGTGGTGAACGAAAACGACACCCTGGCGAGTGATGAATTGCGCTTTGGCGACAACGACACCCTCTCGGCCCTGGTGGCCGCTGCCATCGGCGCCGATGAATTGATCCTGCTCACCGATGTGGATCGCCTCTACTCCGGAGATCCCCGGAGCGATGCCACCGCCCAGCCGATCGAGGAGGTCCACAACCTCACCGAACTGGAGCAGGTGGGTCGCGGTGCCACCGGCGGGGGCCGTTGGGGAACCGGTGGCATGACCACCAAGATCGCCGCCGCCCGCATCGCCACCTCCAGCGGCATCCGGGTACGGCTGGCCGATGGTCGGGATCCGGCGGTGCTGGATGCCCTGTTCGCGGGCGAGCGGGTGGGCACGGTGTTTCATCCCTCCGCCACCCCCCTGCCCGACCGCAAGGGCTGGCTGGCCCATGCGCTCGTACCCAAAGGCAGCCTGCAGGTGGATGGGGGAGCCGAAACAGCCCTGGTGGCAAGGGGCGCCTCGCTGTTGGCGGTGGGGGTGGAGGCCGTGGAGGGCACCTTTGACCGCCGCGAGGCCGTGCGCCTGGTGAGTGCCGATGGTCGGGAGTTGGGGCGGGGCCTGAGCACCCTGAGCAGCGAGGAACTGCGGGAGGTGATGGGCCGGGCAGGCGTGGAGGTGGTCCACCGCGACCAGCTGGTGCTGACCCCCCGCTAGGCAGGCCCCCCTACGATCCGCACCAGCTTTGCCTCGCCGATCGCGAGCTTGTGATGCGCTTCAGCGAACTGCTTGGCCGTCTCACCCAGGTGGGTGCAGACACAGCCCATGACCTAGCCAGCGATCCCGACCTCATCGGCGCCCAGGCCCTCGACCAGGCAGGTGGCGGCCAGCTGAGTTTTTTGGAGGCGGGCAATGCCCTCGCCGCTGCCCTGGAAGGCACCCAAGCCTCGGCGGTATTGATCCCCATTGATGCCGCCCTGCAAGAGCTCGCCACAGCCCAGGGACTGGCTTGGGTGGCCCTGAAGGACCCTCGACTCGGCTTTGCTGAAGCCCTCGAGGCGCTCTATCCCCGCCCCCGCAAGGCCGCGGGGATCCACCCAAGCGCCGTCGTGGCCCCAACGGCCGTGGTGGGCTCCAACGTGCACATCGGAGCCCATGTGGTGGTGGGCGAGGGAAGCCAGATCGCCGATGGCTGCATCCTTCACGCCGGCGCCGTGCTTTACGAGGATGTGGAGCTGGCGGCTGGCTGTGAGATCCACTCCGGTGCCGTGCTCCACCCCGGCAGCCGGCTTGCGGCGGCTTGCGTGGTGCACTCCAACGCAGTGATCGGCAGCGAGGGTTTTGGCTTTGTTCCCACCGCCCAGGGCTGGCGCAAGATGCCCCAAACCGGCCAGGTGGTGCTGGAAGAGGCCGTCGAGGTGGGATGCGGCACCACGATTGATCGGCCATCCGTGGGGGAAACCCGGATCGGGGCTGGCACCAAAATCGACAACCTGGTGCAAATCGGCCATGGCGTGGTGACGGGCCGGGGCTGCGCCTTGGCCTCCCAGGTGGGCATTGCTGGCGGCGCCCGGTTGGGCCAGGGCGTGATCCTGGCGGGCCAGGTGGGGGTGGCGAACCGGGCCGTGATTGGGGATCGGGCCATCGCCTCCTCCACATCAGGGATCCATGGCGAAGTGGCGGCCGGCGAGGTGGTGAGCGGCTACCCCGCCATTCCCAACCGCCTCTGGCTGCGGTGCTCGGCGGTGTTCAACAAACTGCCCGATCTGGCCCGCACCGTCAGGCAACTGGAGAACAAACGCCCCAGCTAACCCCCAGAGGGCTGGATCGAAGACAGCCACGGCGTAGCCTCGGCCCTTGCCATTGCACGGCCCCGCAGCGACGCCATGACCAGCTTCCGGATCACCCTGCTCCCCGGCGATGGCATCGGCCCGGAAATCACCGCCGTCGCCCGCCAGTTGCTCGATGCCGTGAGCAACCGCCATGGCTTTGGGCTGGTCTACGACGAGCAACCGATGGGGGGTGCCGCCATTGACGCCACCGGCCAACCCCTGCCGGCCAGCACCCTCGAAGCCTGCAAACAAGCCGATGCGGTCTTACTGGCCGCCATTGGCAGCCCCCAATACGACAGCCTGCCCCGCGAGCAACGACCGGAAACCGGCCTGCTGGCCCTGCGCTCGGGCCTGGGCCTGTTCGCCAACCTGAGGCCGGTCAAAATCCTGCCCTCCCTGGTGGACGCCTCGACGCTCAAGCGCGAGGTGATTGAGGGGGTGGATCTGCTGGTGGTTCGAGAACTCACCGGCGGCGTCTACTTCGGCACGCCCAAAGGCCGGGTGGAATCGGAGGGGCAGGTGCGGGCGTTCAACACCATGGCCTACTCCGACCACGAAATTGATCGCATCGCCAAGGTGGGCTTTGAGCTGGCCAGCCAACGCAGGGGCAAGCTCTGCTCGGTCGACAAAGCCAACGTGCTGGACGTGAGCCAGCTCTGGCGCGATCGGGTGGAAGCCATCCACGCCGACTTCACCAGCGTGGAGTTGAGCCACATGTACGTGGACAACGCGGCGATGCAACTGGTGCGGGCGCCCAAGCAGTTCGACGTGGTGCTCACCAGCAACCTGTTTGGCGACATCCTCAGCGATGAGGCCGCCATGCTCACCGGCTCGATCGGCATGCTTCCCTCGGCCTCGCTGGGCGCAAGCGGCCCCGGCTTGTTTGAGCCGATCCATGGTTCAGCCCCAGACATTGCCGGCCAGGACAAGGCCAATCCAATGGCGATGGTGCTCAGTGCCGCCATGCTGTTGCGGGTGGCCCTCAAACAAGAAGCCGCCGCCGCCGATCTGGAAGCCGCCGTGGACACGGTGCTCAATGCCGGTTACCGCACGGGCGATCTGATGGCCCCGGGCTGCACCCAACTGGGCTGCAAGGCCATGGGCGACCAATTGCTCGCGGCCCTCTAAGCCCGCCAAGCCAAGACGGGGCCCTCCACGCATCAGGGCGGGGGCCCACGACCTGCCAAACTCATGCGCGGTTCGTTTTTCCCCTGCGCCGATGTCGAAGCGTCACCCGGTTGTGGCAGTTACCGGTTCCTCTGGCGCAGGAACCAGCACCGTCAAGCGTGCGTTCGAAACCATTTTCGCCCGCGAAGGCATCGTCTCAGCCGTGGTGGAGGGCGACAGCTACCACCGCTACGAGCGCGGCCCCATGAAGGAGG
>CAYFKI010000100.1:3375-5215 GCA_964343525.1 uncultured Cyanobium sp. | reverse complement strand
GGCCGGGGCGGCCTGGGCAACGCCCACTACCTGAGCAACCGCAACCGGGCCCCGGAAAAATTCACCGAAGGGAAAGAGGGCGAAGCCTGGACGCTGCAGCTCGAACTCAAGTTGCTGGCGGAAGTGGGCATCATCGGCCTGCCCAATGCCGGCAAAAGCACCCTGATATCGGTGCTCTCAGCCGCGCGCCCCAAGATTGCCGACTACCCCTTCACCACCCTGGTGCCGAACCTGGGGGTTGTGCGACGTCCCAGCGGCGATGGCACGGTGTTTGCCGATATCCCAGGGCTGATTGCCGGCGCCGCCCAAGGAGCAGGCCTGGGTCACGACTTCCTGCGCCACATTGAGCGCACCCGGCTGTTGATTCACCTGATTGATGCCAGCAGCCCGGATGTGCTGGGGGATCTGCAGGTGGTGGAGCAGGAGCTGGCGGCCTATGGCCATGGCCTTCAGGCCCGGCCGCGGCTGGTGGTGCTCAACAAGATCGAGTTGCTCGATCCAGCCGAGATGGACAGCTTGCGCCAACAGGTGCAAGCCCAGGTGGGCATGCCCGTTTTGGCGATTTCTGCAGCTGCCTGCCAAAACCTCAAGGAGTTGCTGGATGCGGTCTGGCAGCAGCTGGGAATTCCCGAACTCTGAGGGATCCCTTACAGGACCCCTCAGGGGACACGCGGTTCAGTCGTCGTAAACCCGGCACTCGGGGGCTTCGGGGTTCATGTCGCAGTAGACCTCGAGCGGCGAGGGATCGTGGCTGTCATCGGGGTGGTGCTCCTTGTACTCCTGGAGGCCCTTGAGCTCTTCTTCCAGGTGGCGCACTTTGCCCAGATCGCCGGCGGCCTTGGCGGCTTCAATCTCGGTCTGGTCCTTCTGGATGTGCTCGTCGATGCTGTTCATTCAGATACCGGCTGGCTAAGACCGGAGCTCACCGGGCCCCACCATACGGGCGCTGGCCAACCCTGTTGGCTTTGTGTTGCCTGCTGCTGATCTGGTCGGCCGTGGCTAGCTGTAGGAGAAGCTCCTTCGCGAGGCCTCCCATGGCACGCATCAAGCACCGGCGTGGTCGTCACTTCATGGATGAGAACGGTCGCCTGTTCTGGATCAATGGGCCCGAGGAGCACTGTTACCTCTCCGAACAGCGCCAGTGGAGGGGTGGCCTGAGCTTTGACGAGGTGTTGGATTGGAAACAATGCGCGCCCAGCGGCATGGTGAGCCAGCGCTTTGGCTCTCTTCAGGCGGCCTGTGAGGCCTACGAGCATCAGCAGATCACCTGGTACCAGGATCTCTATTTGCGCCGCATGGGGGACCAGATGGCCGCCCATCGCTCCGATCTCGACTACAAGCCCACCGCCATGCAGGAGGCTGAATCCCAGGGGATGCGGCCCCGCAGCCAGCCCTGGCGGTTGCCTGAACCGGCTGGTCCGGTCTGTGGCCTGCCTCCCCGTGCCATCGGGGCGGCGCCTGCTGCCGGCGGTGCTTCTGAGGCGACGAGCCAGGAGATCACCCATGCCCTGCGCCGCCGCCGCTCTGCGGCGGTGCCCAGCTCTGGCCCCAGCACCAGCTCCGGCTTGCTCAGCCCGCCAGTTCGCTGAGCTCTAGCCAGCGCTCTTCTCCACTGGCGATCTGTTCGCCCAGGGCAGCGAGCTCAGCGCTGAGGGCCTCGAGAGCGACGTAGTCGCTGCCTGCGGTTGCGAGTTGCTGCTCGAGCTCCCGGCGACGCTCTTCCCAGGCGGGCAGGTTGGTTTCCAGGCTTTGCAATTCGCGGTTTTCCTTGAAGCTGCGGCGCCGAGGTTTGACTCCCGGCTGGGGGCTGGCGGGGGCCGATGAGGGCGCCTCGGCCTGG
>CAYFKI010000100.1:0-3275 GCA_964343525.1 uncultured Cyanobium sp. | reverse complement strand
TGGGTTTTGGCTGCCTGGGATTGCGCTGTCTTGGCTTTGGCGAGGACGGGGCTGGCGGCTCTGCTGGCCGCTTGATTGGCAGTGGCGGCGAGGTAGGCGCTGTAGTTGCCCTCAAACCGTTCGAGTTGGCCGTTTTCGAAGCTGAACAGTCGATCCACGGTGCGATCGAGGAAGTAGCGGTCGTGGGAGACCACCACCACGCAGCCGCGGAAATCCTCGAGGAAGTCCTCGAGCACGCTCAGGGTGTGCACGTCGAGGTCGTTGGTGGGCTCATCGAGCAGCAACACATTGGGGGCTTCGATCAGCAGCCGGCAGAGGTGGAGCCGCCGCCGCTCGCCGCCGGAGAGCTTGCCAACGGGCTGGTGCTGCTGGGCCGGCGGAAACAAAAAGCGCTCGAGCAACTGGGAGGCACTGATCTCCACCCCATCCACCGCCACCCGGCTGGCCGCATCGGTCACCACATCGATCACCTTGCGTTCCGGTTTGAGCAGCACGTCGCTGTGCTGGTCGAAGTAGGCGAGCTTCACGGTGGATCCCAGCTCCAGGCTGCCGCCACTGGCAGGCCGCCGGCCGGCGATCACCTCCAGCAGGCTGGATTTGCCGGAGCCATTGGGGCCAATGATGCCGATGCGATCTTCTGGGCTGAAGTCGTAACTGAACTGGCGCAGCAGCGTTTGTTGCTCCTGGCCCTCACCCACCTGCACCCAGAGCTCCTCGGCCGTGATGGCCCGCTTGCCCAGGCGCCGACTGGCGGTGGCGAGGCTCACCTGGCCCTTGGCCTGCCGCACCGGCGCTTCCCGCATCGCCTCGATGCGTTGAATTCGGGCTTTTTGCTTGGTGCTTCTGGCCTGCGGCCCCCGCTGGAGCCAGGCCAGCTCCCGCCGCAAGGTGCCCTTGAATTTGGCGGCGCTGGCGGCGGCTGAGGCTTCTTCTTCGGCCTTGTGGCCCAGGTAGGTGGCGTAGTTGCCGTCGTAGTGGCGAGCTTCGCCCCGATCCACTTCCACGATCCGCCGGGTCACCCGATCGAGCACGTAGCGGTCGTGGGTCACCAGCACCAGGGCCCCTTGGAAACGGCCCAGATAGCTCTGCAACCACTCGACGCCATTGGCATCGAGGTGGTTGGTGGGCTCATCCAGCAGCAACACATCCGGATCGGCCACCAAGGCGGCCGCCAGGGCCACCCGCTTGCGGTATCCCCCGGAGAGTTCGCCCACCTTGCGCTGGCCATCGGCGATTCCCAACCGCTCCAGCACCTCCTGGCACTGGCGCTCCAGATCCCAGGCATTGAGGCCATCCATCCGGCCCTGCAGATCGCTGAATTGGGCCAGCAGGGCGCTGTTGTGGGGGTCGGCGGCGATCGCCTGGCTCAGCCCCAGGTGCTGGCGCAGCAGGGTCATCTTTTCGCCACTGCCGGCGAACACCTGCTCCAGCACGGTGTGCTCCGGATCCATGGCGGGTTCCTGGTCCACCAGCACCACCCGGGTCCGTTCCGAGCAGCGGCGCTGGCCTTCACCGAGAGGCTCTACCCCAGCCAACACCTTGAGCAGGGTCGATTTGCCGGCGCCATTGGGGCCAATCAGCCCCAGGCGATCCCCCTCACTGATGTGCAGGTTGAGGCCGGCAAACAGGGTGCGGATGCCGAAATCCTTGCCCGCCCCCACCAGGCTGATCAGGCTCAAAGGCCCTCCTGGCGCTGCTGCTCCAAGTAGGTGAACACGCTCTTATCGCCCACGTCGGCCGCGGCGGGCATTGGGAATTTGCGCAGGCACAGCACCAGCATCAGACCCGTTTCCAGCGCCAGTAGCTGTAGGCAAAGCGTGCTGCCCACAAGCCCCAACCAGTACCCCAAGAGGGCAACGGGCAGCAGCAGGGTGATGCCAATCGCCTCGGGCCGGCGGAAGCAGAAGAACTCCTTGAAGCCAATGCCGGCGAGGGCCGCAAAAAAAGGTCCGATCGCCAGCACCCACAGCCGCTGCTCCGCCACCGCCTGAAGCATGGCGTTGGGGCCGGCCTGCCAGGCCAGGGCCAGCCAGCCCAGGCAGCCCAACAACCAGAACAGCTGCAGGGCCTGGTGCAGGGGTTTGAGATAGATGTGAATCCAGCGCAGGGCCAGCCCCAGGCCTGTGGCCATCACCAAGACCCAGGGCCAAAGGGCCGTGGCGCCCTGGCTAGCCAGTTGCACCAGCAGACCGAGCTGGCCCAAGCCCACGGCCGACAGCGCCAGCCGATAGCCCAGGACCTCCCGCTCGTCGTTGCGGTCGATCCGGTAGGGGCCGTAAACCCCCTCGTAGATCGGGCCATCCAGGGCGGAATCGCTCATCGAGATTGCGTCGGTTGCGTAGCCAGGGGGATCAGGCGGCCATTGGGCTGCTGTTCACCAGTGTGGCGAGTGGGGGACCGGCCGGAACAATTCCCGAGGGGTTGAGGGGGAACAGCGCGCCGAAATAGTCCCGGCGCCAGGCGCTGTCGCAGCAGGTGCCCGCCACACCGGGTTGGGCATAGAAGCGCCGCCGCCATTCCCAGAGGCCAGGCAGTTGCCAGAGGGGATGGCGGCTGCAGCCAAACAGTGGGGCATAGACCAGCTCCAGACGGATCAAGGTGGGAAACAGCACCACATCAGCCAGGCTCAGTTCTGGGCCGCTCAACCACCGGCTGCCCGCTGCCAGCGCCTGGTCGGCCGCCATCAGCGTTTCAAACAACGCGGTTTCGGCTCGGTCGTAGGCCGCCTGGTTGCGGGCAAAGCCGCAGCGATAGACCCCGTCGTTGACGGCTGATTGCAAGCGCTGGCGCCAGGTTTGGGTGCTGGCTTGCTGGGCTGGCGGATCGAGGTCGGCAGCTTTGGCCGCTGGCCATTGGTTGAGAAGCTCGATCAGGCGGGCGCTTTCGCTCACCACAATCCGCTGCTCGCGGCGGGAATAGAGGGCCGGCACCGTGGCGCGGCTGCCGGCGGGAGCTCCCGATTGGCCATAGAGCTCCGCCAGGGTGCTGCAGCCCTCGAAGGGCTCCTGAAAACGCCAGCGGCCGGCGGCGGGGTCGGGCTCCACCACCACCAGGTCGATGCTGGCTTCCAACTGCCTGAGCACCCACAGCAACCAGGCCCGATGGGCCCAGGGGCAGCTGCGGCCCACGATCAACACATGGGCGCCGGCTTGATCGGCGTTGTCCGGCACGGGAGGCAGGGCGGTAAAGGCCCCCGCTGGGCGGCGGTAGTTGCCTTCCCCATCGGCGGGCCCCAGGCCGCCCATCAGCTGTTGCCACTCCCATTGCCACAGGCA
>CAYFKI010000099.1:0-5285 GCA_964343525.1 uncultured Cyanobium sp. | reverse complement strand
GCAGGTGATCCTCAAGGCCGGTCGATTCGGGATAGGCGCAGATGATCTTGAGCAGGCCGTCCTGCTCCATCTGCTCAAAATCAATGCCCCAACTGGTGGCATTGCGCAGCAGCTGGGCCCGCGATTCCTCGTAGGCAAACAAAATCGCCCGTTCCTTGCTGCGGCAGGCGTCCTCCACAAATTTCGACACCAGCAGGGTTTTGCCGGTACCAGTAGCGCCGGTGGCCAGGATGATGGAGTCTTTGAAGAAGCCGCCGCCACACATCTCGTCGAGCTTGGGCACGCCCGAGGAGAGGCGCACATTCGAGGAGCGCTGGGTGAGGCGCATGGCCCCCAACGGGAACACGCTGATGCCGTGGCTGCCCATGGTGAAGGGGAATTCGCCCTTCATGTGGGTGGTGCCGCGCAGCTTGAGGATTTCCGCCGTGCGCCGGCGCCGTTCGCCCTCCAGCACGTTGCGCAGGATCACCACGTTGTCGGAGACAAACTCCTCAACGCCGTAGCGCGCAATCGGGCCGTATTCGTCGATGCGCTCGGTGGTCATCACGGTGGTGACACCGATTTCCTTGAGCCGGGCAATCAGCCGAAAAATTTCCCGCCGCACCACCGAGACCGCGTCGTATTGCTGAAACACCGCAGTGATCGAATCGATCGCTACCCGCTTGGCCTTGTACTTGCGAATGGCGTAGTTGATCCGCTCGATCAGGCCCGAGAGATCAAAACTGCCGGCCACATCCTGACCCTCAGGATCGGGCGAGGCATCGAGGATGAACAGCTTGTCCTGCTCCACCATCTCCTGCAGATTCCAGCCGAAACTGGCGGCATTGCGCAGGATGTCGAGGGGCGACTCCTCAAAGGTGACCAGAATTCCAGGCTCGTTGTACTGGCGGATGCCGTTGTAGAGGAAGTTCAACGAGAACACCGTTTTGCCGGTGCCCGAGGTGCCACTGATCAGGGTGGAGCGACCGATTGGCAAGCCGCCATGGCAGACATCATCAAAGCCCTCAATCCCGGTGGGGAGCTTCTGCAGCTGCATCAGGGGGGAGTCCGTGGGGCTGAGGTCCTGCATCAATCAATCCATCGCAAGGAAAAACTAGGCACGAAACCAAGGCCAGACCATGGAGAAGGCATGAAGAGCGCTAGGGCGCCTCGGCGGAGGTTTCGCTGACGGCATCGGTGGCCCCATCGGTGGCCGACTCGGCCGGCGCCACCGGATCCAGATCCAGCGCCATGTCCTCCCCAAACCCCTCTTCGGTGAGCTCGTCGTAAAGCAGGTCCAAACCAATCAGCACCCGGTCCCGATCGGAGAGGTCACCAATGATGCGGCGCACCGGCGGCGGCAGGATTTTGGCCAGGGTGGGGGTGGCCAGGATCTTGTCTTCCTCGGCGAGCTGGGGGTTTTTGAGCACATCAATCACCTTCAGCGCATACACGCCTCGAAATTCCATCTCCAGGATGTTGCGCAGCGTTTTCAGCGCCCGCATCGAGTTCGGCGTGTTGCCCGCCACGTAGAGCTTGAGGATGTAGGTCTTACGGGGTGACATGGCTAGGAGCCAGGAGAGGCGACCAAGGGGGCATCAACAAAGGGTGCATCGGGCGGCACCGACCGTCGGTACATCTCACAAAGATGGGCCATCACATCGAGCAAGGCCAGGCGGTAATCCTGCAGAAAATCGCTGGTATGCCCCTCCAGCTTGAGCTGCTTGGAGAAACCGTCAATCAGATTCATGTGAATCTCTACAGCTTTTGTGATCGGTAAATCACTGAAAAATGCCGTATTCACAAAACTCTCCAGGGCCTGGTTAGCCGCTGCCGGATCACGGAAATAACTGAGCAGCAAATCGCGGTAGGTGCGCTCCAGCGACTGCAGCAGCTCCTCGCGTTCCCGCTCATTGAGACTGCGGAGAAAGCGCGAGGGATCGCGCTTGTAAAACACCCCCAGCAGCCCGAGCCGGCCCTTCAGCCGATTGGCCAGCTTCCAGCGTTCGGGCGTGGTGGTGTCGGCGGCTTGCTCCTGGGGCGCCCCGTCGGCATCAACCAAGCCCCGCCTCAGAAATCGAGAGAGGGCCGCATCCAAGCTGTAGCGCAACTGCTCGAGTTGATCGGGGGGCAGATGCACCTCCGCCTCGTGGAACTCCACCTGGCCGCTCACCTGGCCAATCACCACGGCGGGCAACACCAGGCCCTGCTCCGTCAGCGCTTGGTACACCGCTGGGGCCAGGGCTCCCTGTTCCAGCAGCAACACATCGACGCCATCGCGGCTGCGCTCCAGCTCCACCAGCGGATCGCGGGCCGGATCCAGCACCACCAGCTGGCAGCGTTCGTCCTGGAGCCAGCGGCTGCAGGATTCCTGCAAGCGGGCATCTCGAATCAACGAAGCGATGGTGAGAGCCGGTTCGGGCATAGACCGCTTCGAACGCGGGGCCGCCCCGCGGGTGCTGGCCTCAATGTTGACGAAAGGAAGGCCTGAACGGGAAGATTATTGTTTGTTTTCCAATTGTGTGCGCCAGGCCCAATGACTGGGTCGCTTCAGCCGTTGCCTTGGGCCGTCGCCCTGGGCACCTGACTCCAGCGATTTCCGTCAGCCTGTCCACGCCCCTGTCGCCATGAGTGAAGCTGCTACAAACACCCCTGCAGAGAAGGGCCCTTACGCCATCGTCGAGGCCTCCGGCCAGCAGTTCTGGCTGCAGCCCAACCGCTATTACGACCTGGATCGCCTGAGCGCCGAGGTCGACAGCACGGTCACCATCGACAACGTCTTGTTGGTGAACGATGGCAAGGCCGCCACCCTGGGCCAGCCCTACGTGAAAGGCGCCAGCGTGGAACTGAAGGTGTTGGCCCATCGCCGTGGCACCAAGGTGATCGTGTACAAAATGCGGCCCAAGAAAAAAACCCGCCGCAAAAATGGCCACCGCCAGGAACTCACCCGGGTTCTGGTGCAATCCATCTCGGTTGGCGGCAAAGCGCTGGCCTGATCAGCGCTGGCTTGATCTCCCATGGGATGGTCCGATGCGGCCATCCCTCCGGCCACCCCTCCCGTCTTCTTTGATTTCCTTTTCGACTTCCTCCCCCCATGGCCCACAAGAAAGGCACAGGCTCCACCCGTAACGGCCGCGATTCCAACTCCAAGCGTCTGGGCGTCAAGCGCTACGGCGGTGAAACCGTGACAGCGGGTTCCATCCTGATTCGCCAGCGCGGCACCTCCGTGCTGCCCGGCGTGAATGTGGGCCGCGGTTCCGACGACACCCTGTTTGCCCTGGTCGACGGCGTGGTGAGCTTCGACACCATCACCCGTGGCCTGCGCAGCCGCAAGCGCGTCAACATCGCCGTTGGCTGAGGCTCAGCCGCCTGGCATCAGGCGATAGGCCCTGGTGGTGATCAGATAGGGGTGGAACACCTCGAGAAACCGCTGTTGCAACGTGCGGAAAAAGGCCTCCACCAGGGCCGGATCATCGAAGTGGAAGGGGTATTCGCCTGCGAATCCCTGAAAGAAATACCAATTGAGCAGGGCCACCCCCTCAGGTTTCATCCGCCTAGCGAAGAGCTCCAGCTGGGAGGCTGGATCTGCAAGGTGCTCCAGCACATCCAGGCACACGATCGTGTCGAAGTGACCGGGTAGGGCCGGATCCTCCAGGTCGCGGAAACAGCGCAGCCGATCCGCCAGTCCCAACCGCTGGGCCCGCTCCTCCACAAAGGCACGGTTGTGGGGGTTGAGATCCACAAACCACACCCTCTCCACCTGGGGCAAGGCGGCAGCGGCCAGGGCATGGCTGCCGATGCCCCCGCCGAAATCGAGCACATGGCCCGTTGCAAAGCGCTCCTGAAGCCGCAAGGTGTCGGCGATGTAATCGGCACTGCCCAGGTGCCAGGCGGCCAGCTCCAGCAAATGGGCGGTGCCCACGGTGTCTTCGTAGAAGGCGCCGGCCTGGGTGGGATCAAAAGCCCCCGGATGGATCGCCGCCAGGTCATCGGTGCTGGTGGGCAGCCGCTCCGCCAGCTGCTCAAGGCTGAGGTTCAGAAACTGGGCCAGTTGGGCCGACAGGTCAAACCCGTCCGCCAGAAAACGGGGCGGATCCAGCACGGGAAGGGACGTCATCGGTGCACCGTAGATCTCACCCAGGGCCGGCTTCCAACTCCGCCCCGTCACCGGGCACCTCAAGCCAACGGCGAAGCCAGGCGGTGAGGGCATAGAAGGGCAAGGTGTCCGCCAGGGCTGCCACCGCCTTGAACAGATAGCCACTGGCGATGAAGCTCAGCAGCTGGGGCAGCACCGGCTCCCCAGGCCGCACGGGCAGCACATGGGCGGCGTAATGGCTGATCAACACCACCGCGCTGGTATCCACCAACTGGCTCACCAGGGTGGAGCCGTTGTTGCGCAACCACAGGGCCTTACCGGCAGTGAGGCGCTTCCAGAAGTGAAACAGCCGCACATCGGTGAATTGGGCCGCCAGATAGGCCACCATCGAAGCCCCGACAGCCCCAAAGGCCAGCCGCCTGACCTCAAAAAACGTGGAGTCGGGGGCTCCGGCCAGGCCGGGCAACACCCCACCCAGCCACAGGATCAGCACGATCCAGCCATTGAGCGCCAGGCCCACCCACACCAGCTGGCTGGCCTTGTCCTCGCCCCAGATTTCACTGATTAGATCCGTGCACAGAAACGTGAGCGGATAGGGCAGCGCCCCCACCGCCACCACCACGGGCCAGGAGCCGATGGTGCCCAGCTGGAGAAAACGGGTCAGGCCGAGGATGTTGAGCATCCCCATGGTTCCAAGGAACAGGCCCGCCAATACCAAAAAGGCCAGATCGCGCCGTTGCTGCAAACCCAAGGGATCTCGGCTGACAAGCGGCCCCAGCCTGGCGGCACCCGAGCGCTTTGGCATGGATGCAACAGTGCCCCTAGACAGCATCCAGCTCCGCAATGGCGCTCTTGGGCGCAAGCACCCATCCAGGCACCAGCCAGCCCCTGGGCTTTTTGGTGCTCGACAAGCCGGCCGGGCTCACCTCCCATGGGTGTGTGGCGGCGGTGCGTCGGGCCTACGGCCTCAAGCGGGTGGGCCATGGCGGCACCCTGGATCCGGCCGTGACCGGCGTGCTGCCGATCGCCGTGGGGGGCGCCACCCGGCTGCTGCCCTATCTCGACGGGGCCAAGGCCTACGAGGGGGTGATTCAACTGGGGCTCCGCACCAGCACCGACGACCTGGAGGGTGAGCTGCTGGAGCAAAGGCCCTGGCCCCCGTTGGATCAGGCAGCACTGGAGCAGGCCCTGGAAACCTTTCGCGGCCCGA
>CAYFKI010000098.1:0-5292 GCA_964343525.1 uncultured Cyanobium sp. | reverse complement strand
AACAGCAGATCAGCCCGGCAGAAGAAAGCCACCCGATGGGGTGGCTTTTTTTGTGCCTACTCTTGGCTTGTGGTGAGGGTGTGTTCACGTTCAGGCACCGTCTGGGGTGGGCATCCACACCCAGTTGCTGGATCCGCCCTCAAGCTGGGTGGAGCAGGATAGGTTGATTGCCTTCCCTTGGCCCCCTGCATGCAACGTCCGATTCCCTGGTTGTGGATCGCTTTGGCAGGGTTGCTTCTGCTGGCTCCAGGCACTGTTGGGCGCGTCTTTCTGGATCTGGCTGAAGGTCTGACCTTCCTCTTGCTGGTGCTCCCCCTTTTGCTTGGGGTGGGTGGCTTTGTGGCCTGGCAGGTGTTGCGGCGCCGCCTGAAGCCATGCCCGGCCTGTGGATTTGTCAGTAGCGGGCTCGAGGTTTGTCCCGCCTGCGGGACTTCCCTCGAAGTAACGATGTCATCGGGTTTTGCGAATCGATCGGACACGATCGATGCCCGTCAGGCCACAGTCGATGTGCAGGCAATTGATGTGCAGGCAGTCGATGTGGAAGCGGTGGATGGCGATCGAGGATCTTAATGTTTTTCTGAACTCTTGTAGGCCGATGATTTGAATAAACTCTTCCTCTCTTGCCCAGGGATTTCAGTGCTTCGGTGATAACTCAGAGTGCCTTTTAGGATTGGTTGCTTTGTAGCCAGAGCTCCTTAAGCCGTCGCTCGCGGAGATAGAGAAAGAGTGGAGCGCCGCAGGCGAATGCCAGCGTTACGCAGCACAGCAGCACCCAGGGCAGCCCACGCATCTGTAAGCGACGGCTCTCCTGGATCATCCAAATCACCACAGCTGTGGCACCAATGGCGAGATCTCGTGACAGCGACTGGGCGGCTGGGTTGGCATTGGCCAGCTGCACAAATTGCCCCAAATCAAAACTGGCTCCATAGGACTGCATGAAGTCGAGGTTGGCGAGCCAGGGCAACACGGCCCCTGCTATCGCCAAGAGGAGGTAGATCCATTGCAGCCATGGTTTTGGTCGGCTGAATCCGAGCACTGACAGGGCGTCAGCAGAGGAGCCGCCAAGATTCTGGGGCGAACGATCTTGTGGCACTGCAGGGGTGGTCATGGCTGGAAGGGTTGCGGGGTGCTGGATGGATTGCTGGTATCCCACAGCAAAATTTCCTGCTCAACGGCCTCGAGCAGGGTTTGGCAGCGGTTGGCATAGGCCTGAGCCCGCTGATAGAGCCCCGTCATGGCCTCCACATCGAGCTCGCTGGATTGCAGTTCGGCCAGGGCCAGCTCAAGGGCGGTTCGCGCTTCGTTGTAGCTGAGGGATGCGGCCAGCTCCGCGGCTTTAGCCGCCGGATCGCTATCCGGCGACCCCTCGTTTTGGCGCTTGCTGCTCCTTTGGGCTGTTGGCGCCGTTGATGTGGTTTTGGTGGCCCTTGGCATCAGATCGCAGGCATCACGGGTGCGCCGAAGGGCGCTTTGGATGAATCTGGCGTACGGAGCTCTCCACCGTGCCATCGCAGAGCTGCACCCATAGACCGTCATCGGGAGCCAGCTGGTCGACGGAGCGAACGAGCTCGCCCTTGGCATCCCGCACCAAACTGAATCCCCGGTCCAACCAGTGGGCGGGAGAGAGGGCCTGCAGCAGTTGTTGCCGTCCTTGAAGAAGGAGGCGCTGCCGCTCCAGCAGTTGGCGGGGGTGCACCGCGTGAAGCCGCTCCTGCAGCTCCAGAAGTTGACGCTGGGCTGCCCGCCATTGCAGTTGCATCACCTGCAGGAGGTGACGCCTGCGCTGCCTCAAGTCTGAGAGAGCCATGGCCTGATCCGGCAGCAGCGCCACCAGCGCGGCGGTGGGGGTGGCGGCCCTGTAGTCGGCCACCAGATCGGCAATCGTGGTGTCGTCTTCGTGGCCCAGGCCGCACACCACCGGCACTGGACATGCGGCCAGGCAGCGCGCCAGTTGCTCGCCATCAAACACCGCCAGATCTTCCCGGCTGCCCCCACCCCGGGCGAGCACGAGGGCTTCAATCCCCAGCGTGCTGGCTTCCCTGCTGACCCGCTCAATCGCCGCGCAGATTTGGCTTTCGACAGCTCCCTGCACCGGAATGGGCACCACCAACAGCTGGGTGGCCGGCCAGCGTTCCTTGGCTGTGCGCAGCATGTCGGCCAGGGCCGAGCTGGGCACGCTGGTGAGCAGGGCTATCCGCCCAGGGGCGCTGGGAAGGGGCCGTTGGCGGGCTGGATCGAGCAGTCCTTCCCGCTCTAGTTCCTGGCGCACCCGCTCGAATTGGCGCAGCACGCTGCTGAGGCTGGGGCGTAGATCCAGCACTTGCACGCACAGGGAAGCGCGGCTGGCCCAGAAGTTGAGTTTGCCTACCACCACCACGCCGTCGCCTTCGGCCGGCATGTGGCTGAGCTTCCCGACCTGGGACGCCCACACCACCGCCGGCACCGAAGCCTGGCCATCCACCAGGGTGAGCCAGAGATGGCCCTTTTTTTGCTGGGGGCGACTGACCGTGGCATCCAGCAAAAAGCGCGGTGCAAAGCCCCTTTCCAGCAGGCTGCCAATCGCCTGATTCAGCGTGCTGACGCTGTAGCGCGGCAGGCCTGAGCCCTCGCTGCTGGGGCTCACGACTGCAGTTGTCGGTAGCAAAGCCACCAATAGAGGCTGATCAACCCCGCCACCAGCGCCACGACACGACCGATGGGATGGTCGATCCGCACCAGCCCGGCCCCTGCGATCACCAGGGCACTGCTGAGCAACCTGGAGCCATCGCGGCGGTTGTTGACGTAAAAGCGGGCCAAGCTGCAGGAGGCTGTTGACTGCCAGTCTCGCTCCCCCTCGGCATGACCCCACCCGCGGGCCAGACCAACCCCCATCGCTTGGCTCTGCATCAGCAGCTCACAGCGCCGATCCCAGACCAGCCCGAGCTGGTGCTCGTGACTGATCTGGATGGCACCTTGTTGGGCGGGAGCCTGGAGCAGCGCCGCCGCTTGTATGGCTGGTTGGCCCGCCAGCGGGATCGGGTGCTGCACGTGTTTTGCACGGGTCGGGATCTGGCGTCGATTGATCGCCTCCTGGCGCAGGACGAGGCCCTCGGGCTGCGGGCACCCCACCTGGTGATCGGGGATGTGGGCTGCACGGTGGCCTGTGGCGCCAGCCTGCGGCCCTTGCCCCTAGCGGTGGATCCGATTGAGCGGCGTTGGGCCGGAAAGCATGCGCCAGTGGCCGCGTTGCTGGAGGGCGCCGAGGGTTTGTCGCCCCAGCCGATTAGCGCGGATCGCCGCCTGGCCTACACCTACAACCCCGCCAGCTTTGATCACAGCCTGGTGGCGGCGATTGAGCAGCATGGAGTGGATTGCCTGCTCTCCGACAACCAGTACCTCGATGTGTTGCCCGCTGGGGTGAACAAGGGTTCCACGTTGCTGGCTGTGTTGGAGCTGCTGGAGTTGGCACCGGATCGGGTGGTGACAGCTGGCGACAGCCTCAATGACCTGGCGATGTTTGAAACCGGTTTGGCGGGCGTGATGGTGGGCAACGCCGAACCGGCCCTGCGCGCAGCGCTGCCCAGGCTGGATCGCACGTATCTGGCCGATGGCCATGGCTGCGCTGGAATCATCGAGGGCCTGCATCATTTCGGCTTCGGCCATCTCTGGGATTGAGGCTGGGTTCGGCCGGGTTAGGGCTTCGGGGAGTGGGACTGCTCCAAGCGGGCTTTGGTGAGTGCCGTGGCCTGGGCTTGGGTGGGATCCTCGGGCCAGGGGTGCTTCGGGTAGCGGCCCCGCAACTCACGGCGAACCGCCTGGTAGCTGCTGGCCCAGAAACCGGCCAGATCCTGGGTGATGGCGGCCGGCCGGCCGGCGGGGGTGAGCAGATGGACGGTGACGGCCAGTTGGCCGTCAAGCACGGTGGGGTTGGTGCTGGCCCCAAACAGCTCCTGCAATTTCACGGCCAGCACCGGTTGCCCGCTGGTGTAATCCAGGGCCACCGCGCGCCCTGAGGGCACCGAGAGGGTTGGGGGCAGCAGGCGCTCGAGCTCAGCTCTGAGCGACCAGGGGGCCGGGCCCCAGAGGGCTTCGCCCAGGTCGATCGTTTTCAGGTCTTCCAGGCTGCGCAGACCCTCCATATAGGGACCCAGCCAATCCATGAGGTTGGCCATTAGGGCCTCCGGCCGCCGGTCGGGCCAGGGTGCCCCCAGGTGGTCGTGCGCCAGGGCCAACCGTTGTTGCAACTGGCGGTTGGTGGGGCTCCACGGCAACGCCTCCAGCCCCAGTTCTTGGATGCCTTGGATCAGGGCCTCGCCCACCAGGCTTGGATCGGGATCGCTCCAGGGCCTTTGCTCCAGCACCAGGGCCCCCAGGCGCAGCACCTGCTCGCAGCGAACCCGTTGCGCGCTTCTATCCCATGTAACGCTCTGCTGCCAATGGCCGCTTTCGCCCTCCGCCAAGGCCCGCAGCTCCTCGCGCGCCATGGGTAGGGCCAGGCCGATACGGGCATCGCTGAGCTGGCCATCGGCGCTGGCGATGGCTAACGCCTCGCAGCCCACCAGGGGGTCGCTGGGGTGCAGCTGGGCGCCCCTGCCACCGCGCATCACAAAACGTCCCGGGCTGCCGGCTCGAGCCAGGGCGACGCGGTCTGGATAGGCCCAGCTCACCAGGAGGGCGGCCATGCTGGATTCATCGGCTTCAGCGCTGCGTCCGGTTGCGACCCGTGCAGAGGATGGGGCAGGGGTTGGGGCTGGCTTTGGGGCAACGGTTGGTGTGCGCTCAGCCAGCAGGCTGTCCACCTGGCGCTGCCACTGCCGCTGCAGCTGACGCAGGGGGGATTGGGCGCTTTGGCGGCGCAGCCAATCCAGACGGGGCCTGAGATCGCAACCCACAGCTTCCCGCCTGAGGGGATCCCGCTCACTCAACAGAACGGCCAGTTCGCAAGCCAGCTCAAGCGCCTTGATGTCCGCCGCCCTCAGCAGCATGTGGCCCAGCCGTGGGTGCAGGCCCAGTTGGGCCAGGCGGCGGCCGTGGCTGGAGAGGCGGCCATGGGCCTCGAGGGCTCCAAGCTGTAGCAGCAGGTCCCGGGCTTCCAGCAGGGGGCCGCGGGCAGGGGCATCGAGCCAGGGAAGATCGTCCCCGAGGGGATCCCCCCAGGCGGCCAGTTGCAGCGCCAGGGGCAGGGGGTCGGCTTCCTGCAATTCGGGTGGATCGAAGCTGGGGCGGCGCTGTTGGGCCCCGGGGCTCCAGAGCCGGATGCAGCGGCCGGGTCCTAGCCGGCCCGCCCTGCCCCTGGCGCTGCAACTAGCCGCC
>CAYFKI010000097.1:492-5298 GCA_964343525.1 uncultured Cyanobium sp. | reverse complement strand
CCCGGAGCGTGTCGTCCAGGTGGCTGGCGAAGCTGTCGTCGTCGCCGGTGACAGCCGCAATGCCCCCCTGGGCCCAGCGGCTGGCAGAGCGGGGTGCGCTGTCTTTGCTGAGCAGCAACACCCGCAATTCCGGCGGCAGTTCGAGGCAGGCCATCAGGCCGGCCGCCCCGCTGCCAACCACCACCACATCCCATGGGCGATCCCAACTACTGGCCATGGGGGGTGCCGTGAGGCGGCATGGGTCTGCAAGAAAAAAGCCGTCGGAAGGGCCCGACGGCTTTCAACGGGTGAGCGAGCTTAAGGGGGCGTGAGCTCGCGGTTAAGAAGCGAACAAGCTCAGCGGTATTGACCGTCATTGATGCGGTCATCGCCTTCGTTGAGGGCAATGGAGGCATCGGTCACGGTGAAGTTGCCCTTGTATTTGTTGAAGAGCTCTTGCTGACGGGCGGTCAGATCAAGCTTGAGAACGTCATCGACGCTGTTGTAAGGGCCACCCAGCACGATCTTGCCGGCCAGGGTGGGATACATCCCGGGGTAGTCCTGGAAGCGACGAACGGAGCAGTTGTTGAGATCCACCTTGCCGGCCCGCTCGGCAATTTTGTCGTCGGCCACATTGCGACGATCGGAAGCTGCGAAGGCAGGGCCAGGAACCAGCAGGGTCACCAGCAGGCCCGCCAGCACGATTCCGCTCATCAGCCAGGCAAGCAGCCTTTTCATCGAGAACTCCGTGGACGACGGGATTGGGGACAACAGAACGGGGGCGGGTCTGCCACCAGATTGCAACGTTACAGATCAGAAGCCTGATTTCTGGTTCGAGCGGCCCACCCTTTTGCAGATCTTCAGATCAGGCCACTGAGCTGGGGGGCGGCCAACGCCGCAACCAGGAACAGGCCATCCACGGCGAGCGTTGTGGCCAGGGCGGCACTGGTGATCCGGCCCACGGGGCCCTTTTGCCAGAGCCAGCGGCAGGCTTGGATCAGCAGCAGGGCACACCCGATCACCAGGGCCAGGGTTGGGGGTTCAAGCACCTGTTGGGCGGCTGCCTGCAGGAGCAGGGGCGCCTCGCCGGCACTGGCGCTGAGCACCTGGGGCCACAGCGGCATCACGCCACTGAGGGCCATGGCCCCATCGGTGGCAGCCGTTCCCAGCAGGGAGCCCAGATAAAAACCGCAGGCCGCTCTCCAGCGACCTTGCAAGCCTCCGAGGGCTAGGGGTAGGGCAAAGGCTTCTAAGGGCAGATGCCAGATGGGATGGAGCCGAAACCAGCCCCAAAACAGACATCCCCCCAGCCAGCTGCCGCAAAACCCCACCAGCAGGGCGCCGATGGTGCGCTGCCTGGCTTGGGGGTGATACCCCAGGGCCAGGCCGATCGCCAGCAGCGGCACGGTGAACAGGGCCGCACTGAAGGGGGCCAGTCGCACCCAGGGTGCCTGAAGAAAAACAGGCAGCGTCACCAACACTCCGCTTGCGGCAGCCAGGCCCAAGCCACCGGCCGTGCGGGCGCGGCCCATCGACGGCAGGAGCCACGGTTCAGTTCCCAGCGAGCCGGGCGGGGCCCCAATCACGAGAGATGTGAAGAAAGTTGAGCAACCTTAGAGGGTGTGTTGGCGGTTCCCGCGGCTGGGGCCGCCATAGGGTTGACCTGCTTTTGATCAGTCGGCGCCATGGTGCCTGTGTTGGCTGCAGCGGATTGGCAGGCTGGCGCTTCTGCGGGATCGCTTGCTGGTGCGACCGATTTAGGGGTCTGGCAGACCTGCTGGCACTACCTGGTGCTGGGGGTGGTGCAGGGGATCACCGAGTTTTTGCCGATCAGTAGTTCGGCCCACCTCAAGGTGGTGCCCGTTGTCTTGGGCTGGGGTGATCCTGGGGTGGCCGTCACGGCCACGATCCAGTTGGGCAGCATCGTGGCTGTGATCGCCTTTTTTTGGCGGGACTTGCAGCAGGTGGTTCAGGCCGTTGCCCAGGCCTGGCGCCGCGGTGACTGGAGTGCTCCCTCGGCTCGCCTGGGTGTGGCGATTGCCATCGGCACCCTGCCGATTGTGGTGGTGGGTCTGGCGATTAAAAAATTTGTCCCCGATTACGACCATTCCCCTCTGCGCAGCTTGACGTCGATTGGGGTGGTGTCGATCGTGATGGCCCTGCTGCTGGCCTTGGCTGAGCAGGTGGGTCGGCGGCGGCGGATGCTCGACCAGGTGCGGCCCCTTGATGGTCTCTGGGTGGGTTTGGCCCAGGCCCTGGCTGTGATTCCTGGGGTGTCCCGCTCGGGTAGCACCCTCACCGCCTCCCTTTTTGATGGTTGGAACCGCTCCGATGCCGCGCGTTTCTCCTTTCTGTTGGGGATTCCGGCGATCACGCTCTCCGGTTTGGTGGAGTTCAAGGACGCCTTGCATCAGCCCATGGCTGGAGGTGTGGTGCCCCTGGTCGTGGGGATTGCTTCTGCCCTGGTGGTGTCCTGGGCGGCGATTGCCTGGTTGCTCGCTTTCCTCCAACGCCACAGCACCTGGTGGTTTGTGGGCTATCGCCTGGTGTTTGGGGCTTCGCTCCTGCTCTGGCTGGGTCGGGGGGCTGGCGGTTAGCGGGTCTCCCTAGCCCTGTCCTGGGCGCGCCTGCTCTGCCCGTCTAAAACAGAGTCAGGTCCCATGGGGCGAGCAGGTCTGTGTGGAACGAACCCTCAGCAGGGATCGCCCTGGCAGAAGCGGAGGGAGACCATCCCCGGCTGCCGGCACCAGCGGTGGTGGCCACGGTGGAACCGGGCTCCATTGGCGAGGAGCTTGGCTTCCAGCCAGGCGATCGCTTGCTCAGCATCAACGGCAAGCGCCCCCGGGACTTAATCGATCTGCAGTTTTTGGTGGGGGAAGAGGAGCTCACCTTGGAGGTGGAGGATCCCGACGGCACCCTCCATCGGTTGGAGCTGGAAAAGGATCTGGATGAGGGCTTGGGCTTGGGCTTTACCGAGGCCCTCTTTGATGGCTTGAAGCAGTGCAACAACCACTGCCCCTTCTGCTTCATCGACCAGCAACCCCCCGGCAAGCGGCGCAGCCTGTATCTCAAGGACGACGACTACCGGCTCAGCTTTCTCTACGGCTCTTACCTCACCCTCACCAATCTCAGCCCTGCCGACTGGCAGCGCATCGAAGAGCAACGGCTCTCTCCTTTGTATGTGTCGGTGCATGCCACCGACCCCGCTCTGCGTAGCCAGTTGCTTGTGAATCCAAGGGCTGGCCTTGTGATGGAGCAAGTGGCCTGGTTTGCCGAGCGGGATCTCCAGCTGCACGCCCAGGTGGTGGTGTGCCCTGGGCTCAACGATGGCCCTGCGCTGGAGCAAAGCTTGAGGGATCTGGCTGCGTTTGCCGGTGGGGATTGGCCTGCCGTGCTCTCGGCAGCGGTGGTGCCTGTGGGCCTCACCCGCTTTCGCCCCCAGGGGGATGCCTTGCGGCCGGTGGATCGCTCCAGTGCCCGGGCCGTGATCGCGCTGGTCGAGCCCCTGCAGCAGCACTTTCAGCAGGCTCTCGGCAGTCGCTTTGCCTGGCTTTCCGATGAGTGGTATTTGATCGCTGGCCTGCCCCTGCCCCCGCGGGACAACTATGAGGATCTGCCCCAGCAGGAAAACGGGGTGGGCAGCATCCGTGCCTTTCTCGAAGACCTCAACCAGGCCACGGAGGATCTGCCCAAGCGCCTCGCCAAACCGCGGCGAATGAGTTGGGTGGTGGGCCGGCTCGTGGCTGAAGCCCTGGAGCCTGTGGTGGCGCGGCTGAATGCTGTTGAGGGGCTGGAGCTGATCCTGCATGGCTTGCCCAGCCCTTACTGGGGCCAGGACCAGGTGGTCACGGGTCTGCTCACCGGTTCAGACCTGCTGGAGGGCCTCTCTGGTGTGGACCTGGGCGAGCGGTTGTTGTTGCCGTCGGTGATGCTGCGCCAGGGGGAGCCTGTCTTCCTCGACGACATCACCCTGGCTGAGCTTGAACAGCGGCTCCCCGTGCCGGTGCAAGTGTTAGGGGGGGCAGACGATTTGGTGGCTGCCTGTACCCGCGATCTTGCCAAGGCTCACTAGGCTCGGGCGTATTCCCAAGGTTTTGGTGTGCGGCGCTTCAGCCTTTCTGCTGCCCTGACAGCCCCCCTGATTGGTGTTCTTGGGGTGCCGATGGCGGTTCTGGCCGCGCCGCAGGCCCAGCCCCCTCAGCAGTCCCAATCCCAAGCCAAGCCTGCCGCCCCATCCTCCGGGGTGCCTTTGGCCCCAGCGGTGCTGGGCCCTAGACCCCGTTTGAATCCCAAGGTTGAACCCCAGGCCGCCACCCAGATCAAACCTGGGGTCACTGATCTGGCGGCTCCGAACATTCTGGCGCTGCCCACCAAGCCTGAAATGGTGCGGATTCAGCAGCTGCGCCCCCTCGGTCTCGCCGATGTGGAGAACCTGGCCGAGGTGAACAATCCCAGCCTCAAGGCGATTGCCAGTCAGGTGGATCAGGCGAAGAGCAATCTCAGGGCGCAATTGGCCCTTTGGTATCCCACTTTGGCCCTGAGTTCAACGGCTTTACCCAGCTATCAAGTGGGGGAAAATTATGCCAAGAACACGCCATCCTCAAGAATTGATCGCAATGGCTTCGATGCAACGCTCGAGGCCCAATATGTCTTGATCAATCCCCAGCGGGTGCCAGCCGTGGCAGAGGCCAGGGATCAATACGAAAAGGCGAAATATCAATATGTGGTGTCGTTGCGCGATCTACGGCTGCAGGCAGCTCAGGCCTATTTCGATCTCCAACAATCCGACGATTCTGTGAGGATTGGTCAAGAGTCGGTTCGAGCTTC
>CAYFKI010000097.1:0-482 GCA_964343525.1 uncultured Cyanobium sp. | reverse complement strand
CTTCCAGGCTGGTGTGGCCACCAAGCGGGAGGTGCTCCAGGCGGAAACCCAATTGGCCCGCGACCAACAACTCTTGGCGAGTGGCCTGGCATCCCAATCGGTGGCCCGACGTGCCCTGGCGGCCCTGTTGGATCTGCCTTTCAACGTGACCCCTACGGCTAAAGACCCCACCCGAGTGCTCGGGGTCTGGAACGCCTCTCTCCCCGACAGCATTGTGGCGGCCTATTCATTCCGCGAAGAGCTGGATCAGGCAATCTTGGATATCTCGATTGCCAACAGCAAGGCCAATTACGCCCTGGGTGCTGTGCAGCCTTTCTTGAAGGTCTTTACGGATTTTGGCTATAGCCAATTGGAGGGCCAGACGGCATCCAGTTCGGGGCTTGCCACGTCGGGCAGCAACTATTCCACCACCTTTGGAGCCAGGTTTTCTTGGTCGATTTTTGATGGCGGTGCGGCGGCTGCCCAATCCCGCGAGGCCAAGC
>CAYFKI010000096.1:0-5308 GCA_964343525.1 uncultured Cyanobium sp. | reverse complement strand
GAGGCCAGACGGCTGTTGAACTGGGGATCGGGAAGAACCGGGCGTTTCTCGGCAGCGTTGCGGCGAGACATGGACGTTTAGGACGAGGGACCGAGGTGGGTGGGGTGAGCAGTGGATCAGGCCTGGACGGATACCGCCAGACAGACCCGAGACCTGATCAGTCTTTGGGGGTTTTGGCGCCGTACTTGGAGCGAGATTGGCGACGATCTTTCACACCGGCGGTGTCGAGGGTGCCGCGAATGATGTGGTAGCGGACACCAGGAAGGTCCTTGACACGACCGCCGCGGATCAACACCACGGAGTGCTCTTGCAGGTTGTGGCCGATGCCGGGGATGTACGCCGTCACCTCAAACCCAGAGGTGAGCCGCACCCGGGCCACCTTGCGGAGCGCCGAGTTGGGCTTTTTGGGGG
This sequence comes from uncultured Cyanobium sp., assembly GCA_964343525.1. Taxonomy (GTDB): domain Bacteria; phylum Cyanobacteriota; class Cyanobacteriia; order PCC-6307; family Cyanobiaceae; genus Cyanobium_A. Next base: position 4,897 of record CAYFKI010000096.1, on the reverse strand, counting down.
TGGAGGTGTACACGCGGGTGCACACACCGCGCCGTTCGGGGCAGGCGCGGAGGGCAGGCGACTTGGTCTTACGGGTAAGACTCTGGCGCTCAGTACGAATTAGCTGCTGAATGGTGGGCATCGAAGGCCGGTAACTGGCTCGGAGAACACGGGTCGGGCGTCCGACCGAATTCGACAATCCGTCACCTTACTGGGTCGCCTGACGCCCCTCCGATAACGGGCTGAAAGCCGTTCCGCAGGCGCAGCTACGCCTGCCGCCGCCGGAGCGCACCAAAAAACCGCCGCCACTGATGTCGCCGCGGTAATCGAGGGTGAGCCCTGTGAGCAGCTCCAGTTGCGGGGCTGGGGCGTAGAGGGTGATGCCGTCGGCGCGGGCGATGGGATGGCCGGCCAGATGGCCGGGGCGCAACCGGATGGCCCAACGCTCGCAACTGCCATCCACCAGGTCGAGGTGCATCATCCCGGGAGTGCCGGCGGCGGCAGCCTGACGCCCCAGTTCGGCGGCGGCGGCGGCAGTCACCCGCAGGCTGTGGCCCTTCGGCATGGTGCGTTCAACCCGGCATGGCTGGTGCCACTTTGCCAGCCTTCTCAGGGCACCAGGCCCAGGCCGTTGTGCACGGCTCCCACCACCCCGCGTCCTTTGACGGGCATCGTGCCCCCCATCACCAGTCCGGTGGAACTGCCGCCGTCGAGGTTGAGGGCATCTCGGAGTCCAAGCTGTCGTAGCAGTTCTGCGGTTTCCAACAGGGTGGGCCCGCTGTCGCTGGTGCCCTCCAGGGTGATCAGCCACAGCTGGCTGCCATCGCTGCCAATCACGGTGCGTGGGGCCCCTTGGCTGAGGAAGCCCGAACTGAAGGTTTCGGCGGCACCGTTGAGCACGATCACCCCGTCCTGCAGGAGCAAAGGCCCCCCGCCGATCACGAAGGGGGCCAGGCCCAGGTCATTGCTGGGGCGACTGCTCAGGCGCAGGCGGCTGCCTTCCTCCCAGGGCAGCGTCACCCCGCCCCTGGCCACTAACAGCAGGTCCCCCGGCCGGAGAGGCACCCCCACCTCCAGATCGGCGCTGCTCAGTTTTTGGCGCGCCACACCGCCCGACACCAGCAGGCCCGTTTCGCTGCCGCTGAGGGCCCGGTAACTCGGCCCCCACTCGGCGCTGTAGCGGCTGATCCCCCGTTGCACATAGCCACTGTTCACGGCCAGCACGGGTAGGCGTTCACCGTCGGGGCCGACCATCGCTTCCTCCAGGCTCAAGCGGCCAAAGCGGGGGAGGGTCCCGGGGCTCCAGGCCGCCACACCCCGGTTGAGGATGGGGCCGGAGAGCCATAGCCCGTCGCTTTTGATGGCCCCCAAGGGCAACCGCTTGACGCGGTTGAAATAGCCGCCATTGATGGCCACCAGGGCTCCCTGGCTGTCGGCCAGTTGCTGCACCGAGCTGAGGCCTTCGCCGCCCCGGGGACGGGTGAGGGGCCTCAGGCGTAGGGGAGAGGTGCGCGGATCGATGTGCACCGCATTGATCCGCACCCCCTGCCGCACCAGCCGATCCCATTGGACGCTCGTGCCAAGGAGAACTTTGAGGCGGGGATCCAGGCTGGGTTGAGGGCCTGAACTGGTGCCGTTCGCCCCGGATTCTTCCGTTTTCAGTGGCAGATCGATCACCACCCGGGGCGGATCCCCCAGGGTGAACACGCGGTTGGTTGGGCCCGCGGTGGCGCGCAGCTGCAGGCCATCGCCGTTGGGCTGGCTACTCAGACCCAGGCCGGCCAATTGCTGCCTGAGCTCAGGGCTGCTGCTGAGGCCCAGTTCGAGGTTGCCGGCGCTGTTGCGCACAAGGGTTGGGGCACTGAGATCCAGCACCACCCTCCGTTGGTTGCCCTGGTTGGCCGTGCGCACCTGCAGCAGGGCGGCCATTGGCAAGGTGAGGTGCAGTGCGTTGCCCTGGCGGCGCACCCCCACCCCCACGGCCGCCAGCAGGCTGGCCCCATTCACGGCCACCTCATCCTCGAGCTGGCGCTGGTCGGTGGGTTCGAGCTTGAGCACCTGGCCGTACCACTCGAGCTCCAGGCCGCCATCCGGACGGCTGCGGCTGGTGACCCCTAGCTGCCCCTGCAGCACCTCCAGGGGGATCCAAAGCTCCAGCGGGCGCTGGTTGCCGGGGCCTTCCCACAGCCAGCGCGCCGTTTGGCGTTGGCCGTTGATCACCAGTTCGCTGCCAAGGCCGGCCCGGACGGCGCCGCGGCTAGGGGCCGTGGCAGGTGAGGTTGTTGAAGGGGTTGGTGTTGGAGGGGGTGGCGGTGGTGGCAGGGGCGGAAAGGCCGGCTGCCCAGTCGCCGGAAAGACGGAAACCAGGCACAGGGCCCCAGCAGCGGCCAACCAGGGCTTGCTCGCAGGCCTCAATGCCGGTGCCCCCATCGCGCTTGCGGCGAACGCTAACGCCAGTTGCCAGGTCAGATCGTTCGCCAGGGCAGAGGTTGGCGGGTATCCCGGCGGCTGGCAACGCTGGCAGGGGAAGCGGATCTCTAGGATCAGTGGTTCTGCTGGTGCGGTCGCCCAAGGGGTGCCCTGCAGCACGGATTGGCCAGGCTTTCTGTCGCACTCTCTGGGTTATGCCTCACGCTTCTCGCCCCGTCTGGCCCCATTGCGATACCCCAGCCCCGGCTGTGGTGACGGGTGAGAAGGATGCCTGCGGCGTGGGTTTTCTGGCCCACCTGGGCGGGCAAGCCAGCCATTGGGTGTTGCAGCAGGCCCTGCGCGGTCTGGATTGCATGGAGCACCGCGGCGGTTGCGGCGGTGACTCCGATTCCGGTGACGGGGCCGGGGTGCTGTGCGGGATTCCCTGGGACCTGCTGGAAGCCGTGTGGCCAGCGGCGGCGGCGGCCAGGGGCCAGGAGCGCGGCCTGGGCATGGTGTTTTTGCCCGCCGATTCCGCCAAGCGGGCCGAGGCCGTCAGCTTCGCCGAGCAGGAGGCCACCAGGCTGGGTCTGCAGAGCCTGGGCTGGCGGGATGTGCCCGTGGATTCGGCTGTGCTCGGCCCCCTGGCCCGGCAGACGGCACCGCACATGGCCCAGTGGTTGCTCGTGCCGGCCGCTGGCCAAACGCTGGCGACGGATGCCTTTGAAGCGCTGCTGTTTCGCCTACGGCGGCGCATCGGTGATCGGGCTCGGGAAGCCTGGGGGCCCGGCCCCAGCGATCTTTACTTCGCCTCGTTGAGCTGCCGCACCGTTGTCTACAAGGGCATGGTGCGCTCCGAGGTGTTGGCACGGTTTTACGCCGACCTGCGCGATGAGCGCTTTCAGGTCAGTTTTGCCGTCTATCACCGCCGCTTCAGCACCAACACCCTGCCCCGCTGGCCCCTGGCCCAGCCCATGCGGCTGTTGGGCCACAACGGCGAAATCAACACCCTGCTTGGCAACCTCAACTGGGCCCGGGCGGCTGAGGCCAACCTCGAGGCGGTCTGGGGTGAGGCGGCCGCCGATCTCAAGCCCGTGGTGAATGCGGCCTTTAGTGATTCGGCCAACCTGGACGCCACCCTCGAGCTGTTGGTGCGCAGCGGACGCCCCATCACCGACAGCCTGCTCACCTTGGTGCCGGAAGCCTTCCGCCAGCAGCCGGAGCTCGAGAGCCGTCCGGCCATTCAGGCTCTGTACGAATACAACGCCTGCTTGCAGGAGCCCTGGGATGGCCCGGCCCTGTTGGTGTTTGCCGACGGCCGCAGCGTGGGGGCCACCTTGGATCGCAATGGCCTCCGGCCAGCCCGCTACTGCATCACCACCGATGGCTACGTGGTGATGGGTTCGGAAACCGGGGTGGTGGAGCTCGAAGAGAGCCGCATCCTGGAAAAGGGCCGCCTGGGTCCTGGCCAGATGCTGGCGGTGGACCTCGACAACGGCCGCCTGATGCGCAACTGGGAGGTGAAGGAAGAGGCGGCCGCACGCCATCCCTATGGCGCCTGGTTGGCTGAACACCGGCGCAACCTCGACAGCCAGCCCTGGCAGCAGGAGCGCCAGCTTGGAGAGCTCGAGCTGCTGCAACAGCAAACCGCCTTTGGTTTTACGGCTGAAGATCTGGAGCTGGTGATCGACGACATGGCTGGGGCGGGCAAGGAGCCCACCTATTGCATGGGCGACGACATCCCCTTGGCGGTGCTCTCCGATAAGCCGCACCTCCTCTACGACTACTTCAAACAGCGCTTCGCCCAGGTCACCAATCCACCGATTGATCCCCTGCGCGAAAAGTTGGTGATGAGCCTGGAGATGCACCTGGGCCGGCGGGGTTCTGCCCTACGGCCGGAACCCGCCTCAGCGGCGGTGGTGCATGTGGCCAGCCCAATCCTCAACGAGGCCGAATTGGCGGCCCTTTCCGCCCAGGGGTTGGCCAGCCAAACCCTCTCCACCCTGTTTTCGGTGCTGGATGGGCCCCAATCCCTCGACGATGCCCTCGCCCGCCTGCGCGGCCAGGCCGAGGCGGCCGTGCGCTCTGGTGCCCAGATCCTGGTGTTGTCGGATCGGCTAGGCCTTGATGGCCAGCGGGGCGGCATCAACGCCACCAATGCTGCGATTCCCGCCTTGTTGGCGGTGGGTGCGGTGCACCACCACTTGCTCAACCTGGGCTTGCGGCTTCAGGCCTCGTTGGTGGTGGAGACCGCCCAGTGCTGGAGCACCCACCATCTGGCCTGCCTGATTGGCTACGGCGCCAGCGCGGTGTGCCCCTGGCTCACCTGGGAAACCACCCGCCATTGGCTGGCCCAGGCCAAAACCCAATCCCTGATTGAGCGCGGCAAGCTGCCTGCCCTCAGCCCTGATCAGGCCCAGGCCAATGTGAAAAAGGCCCTCGAAGACGGCCTGCGCAAGATCCTCTCCAAAATCGGCATCTCCCTGCTGGCGAGCTACCACGGGGCCCA
>CAYFKI010000095.1:0-5311 GCA_964343525.1 uncultured Cyanobium sp. | reverse complement strand
TGGGCTGGAATCAGCCCTGGATCGATGTGGCTCCCCAGGCGGGGCTGCTGGTGCTGTTCCCATCGGCTCTGGAGCACGCGGTGTTGCCCAATGGCGATCCCGATGACAGCCGTTTTTCGATCAGCCTGGACCTGGTGCTCACGGCGCCGCCGCTGGCGCCTGGCGATGCCTCGCCGGAGTACCTGGCACCCCATCCCAGCCATTGGCAGGCGGTGTGAGTTCGCCTGGGAGAATGGCGCCACCACGCCTGCACTAGAGCCTTTCCCCTGTGACCAACCCCTCCGCTTTCAACGTGATCTGCGAGATCGACGGCACCAGCCACACGTTTGCTTGCAGGGCTGATCAAACCGTGCTGGCGGCCGCCGAAGCGGCTGGCGTTGCGCTGCCAAGCTCCTGCTGCTCAGGGGTGTGCACCACCTGTGCTGCGCTGATCACCGAGGGCAGCGTGCACCAGAGCGACGCCATGGGGGTGAAGGCTGAGCTGCAAGCCCAGGGCTACGCCCTGCTGTGCGTGGCGTTCCCCTGCAGCGACCTCAAGCTCAAGGCTGGCCAGGAAGATGCGCTCTATGAGGCCCAGTTCGGCCAGTACCAAAAGTGAAGCTTGCCTTCCTTGAGCTTCCGCTGCAGCGCCAGAGCGGGCCCCTGGTGCCCCAAATCCTGGCGGCGCTCGCCGCCCATGGCCAACCCTTGCGCTGGGCCATTACGGCCGTGCGCCAGGAGTCCCAAGGGGCGATCCTGCAGATTGAAGCCGTGATGCTGCAAGGGTCTGGGCCCCGGCCCCAGGCCGCCAGCCCCCCATGAACCCTGCAGCGTTGGGAGCCGCGCCCTTGCCCACCCTGCTGGTGATCCCCACCGGCATCGGCTGTGAGCAGGGTGGCTATGCGGGGGACGGACTGCCGGCTGCCCGGCTGCTGGCGGCGGCGAGCGGCTGCCTGATCACCCATCCGAATGTGATGAATGGGGCGGCTCTGTACTGGAGTGATCCCCGCATTCACTACGTGGAGGGCTCGGCGCTGAATGGCTTTGCCCGGGGCGATCTGGCCCTGCAGCCCCGGCGTCTGCAGCGGGTAGGGCTGCTACTGGATGCGGGCATCGAGACCGAACTGCGCCAGCGTCATCTGCAGGTGGCCGATGCCTGCCGGGCAACCTTGGGCCTGGACATCGGCCCCGTGGTCACCACGGAGATGCCCTTGGGGGTGTGTTTGCAGCGGGCGGCCAGTGGGGCCAGCTGGGGCGGCCTGGACAGGCCCGAGCTGTTGCTGCGTGCTGGCGAGCAGTTGGTGGCTGAGGGGGCCACGGCCATCGCCGTGGTGGCCCGTTTCCCCGAGGATCCCCACAGTGAGGCTCTGACGGCGTATCGCCAGGGCTCCGGGGTGGATGCTTTGGCCGGGGCTGAGGCCGTGATCAGCCACCTGCTCAGTGCCCACCTGGCCATCCCCTGTGCCCATGCCCCCGCCCTCAGCCCGCTCCCGTTGGATCCGGCCTTGGATCCGCGGGCCGCGGGGGAGGAATTGGGTCACACCTTTTTGCCCTGCGTGTTGGTGGGGTTGAGTCGGGCGCCCGATCTGGTGCCCTTGCACGGCCCGATCCCTGGGGGATCAGCGGTTTTCGGTGCCCATGCCCAACGCCTGCATCCTGATCAGCTCGGTGCGGTGGTGGCCCCTGCGGGGGCGCTGGGAGGAGAAGCGGTGCTGCGGTGTGCCGAGCGGGGGGTGCCCGTGATCGCCGTGCACAACCCCTGCCTGCTCGAGGTCAGCGCCGACGCTTTGGGGCTGGATGCCATGGCTGCCAGGAGTTATGCCGAAGCGGCAGGGATGGTGCTCGCGTTGCGCGAGGGCGTGCATCTGCCCTCCCTGCAGCGCCCGTTTCACTAGGGGCGCCAGGTGGGGCCGCGTACAATTTGGCTCTGCTGGTGGGAATGGGTGAAGGGATCAGGGCAACGTCTTGCCGAGAGTTTGGAAGACACCCGTCGAGATCTTGTTGATCACATTGTGGCGGTGATCAATGCGGCCGAAGAGATCGGTGAGCCCTTCCATCATTTGCAATTCCAGGATCTTTTCCCAGAGGATCTCTACGATGATCTTCAGGCTGTGATGCCTTCGTCTGGCGATTACCGGCCGATGTCCGGGCGCTCGAAAACGCGGGATTCCTTGCGCATCAAGATGGATTTATTGCCGGAGCACATTCGGCATTTGCCCAGGCCCAAACGGCGGCTTTGGTCGATGGTGGGCCAGGCGTTGTGCTCCCAAGAGGTGGGGGATGCTTTCCGCCGAAAGCTTGCCCCTGGCCTTTGGGATCGCTTTGGTGAGCATGCCAAGACGATGCGCTTTTATCCGATTCCTATCCTCACGCGAGACGTTCCCGGTTATCAGATTGGGGTGCATCCAGATACCCATTGGAAGGGTATGACGATTCAGATTTATTTGCCTAACGATGCTTCGATCGCAGATGTGGGAACCTTGTTTCATTCGGGATCGAAGGCATTGGGATTTCAAAAAGAGAAGCAAATTCCCTTCTTGCCCAATAGTGGATATGCCTTTGCCGTGGGCCAATCGACCTACCATTCGGTAGACCCTGTCGGTGAGCATGTGGTGACCCGGGATTCCATTTTGCTGACCTACTTTGTGGATCAATCGATTCTTCAGATGTTGCGCAACCGCTTCAAACGCCTCGGGAATCTGGTGTTGGCCGAGTTCAAGGCCTTGGCCCGCGGGGTGGCTGCCTAGCCCTCAGAGCGCCGCGATTGGCATGCGCCAGCCGCTGCCGAAGGCACGGCCGCTCACCTTCAGCAAAGGGGCCGCTTGGCGCCGTTTGAATTCGGCTCGGCGCATCAGCTGCAGGATGCGCTCGGCGTTGGCGCGCTCCACTGGGGTGCCATCGGATAAGCCATCGCGCGCAAGTTCCTCCGGGCTCTTGAGCTCTTCGATCAGGGCCTTCAGGATCGGATCGAGCAGGTCGTAATCGGGAAGGGAATCGCTGTCGCGTTGGTCGGGGCGCAGCTCGGCGCTGGGGGGTTTGCTGCGGATGGCCTCGCCCACCAGCTCCCCTTCGGGCTGGAGCCCAAGGTGGCGTCGGCAAGCTGCCGCCGCCGGACTGTCGAGCCAGGCGCAGAGGGCAAACACCGTGGTTTTGTAGAGGTCGCCGATCACCGCCAGCCCCCCGTTCATATCGCCGTAGAGGGTGCAGTAACCCACGGCCAGCTCGGATTTGTTGCCCGTGGAGAGCAGCAGTTGGCCCTGTTGGTTGGCCATCGCCATCAACAGGGTGCCGCGAATGCGTGATTGCAGGTTTTCGGCGGTGAGCCCTGCTGGTGGCCCTGCCAGTGCCGGGGCCAAGGCCAGATCAAAGCCCTCCATCAGCGGGGCGATCGGCAGGGTGTGGGTGGCAATGCCCAGGCGTTGCGCCAGGGCGAGGGCATCGCTGATCGAGCCAGGCGAGCTGTAGGGCGAGGGCATCAGCAGGGCCTGCACCTGGCTAGGGCCGAGGGCCGCGGCGGCCACAACGGCCACCAGGGCCGAATCAATGCCCCCGCTCAGGCCCAGCAAGCCCTGGCGGAAGCCGCATTTGCCGGCGTAGTCGCGCACCCCGAGCACCAGGGCCCGGAACAGTTGCTCGGGCGCTTCCGGCAGGGCCATCTCGGCGCCAGGGCCAGGGCCGGGGCCGGAGCCCGCAGGGCTCCAGATCGCCACCTGCTCCTGGCAGCAGGCCAATTGGCTCACCACTTCGCCGCTGGCGTCCACCACGAAGCTGGCGCCATCAAACACCAACTCGTCGTTGCCCCCCACCTGGTTCACATACACCACTGGGCAGTGCAATTTCTCGGCGGCCCGAGCGGCGAGGCGATGGCGCAGGGCCGCCTTGGCCTGGCCAAAGGGGGAGGCCGAGAGGTTGAGCAGCAGATCGATCCGGTGCTCGCGCATCGCGGCTACGGGATCGGCGCCGGCCAGGCGGTGGCCCTGCAGCTCCTCCTCCACCCAGAGGTCTTCGCAGATGGTGAGCCCCAGGCGCCAGCGGCGACCGTGGCGCTCCAGCTCCAGCACCGACGCCTGATCGGCTGCCCGGAAGTAGCGCTGCTCGTCGAACACGTCGTAGGTGGGCAGCAGCCGTTTGCGCGCCACCACCTGCCAGCGGCCGCCTTCAATCCAGGCGATGGCGTTGTGCAGGTTGGGCTGCTCGGCGGCGGCGATCGGCTCGGCTACCCCCACCAACACACCCAGCTGGGGATGGGTTGCCGCCAGATCGCGGGCCAGTTGGTCGAGCACCTGCTGCTGCTGGGCGAGCAGGGATGGCCTGAGCAGCAGGTCTCTTGGTGGGTAGCCCCACAGGGAGAGCTCGGGGGTAAGCACCAGATCGGCGCCGGCCGCGGCGGCTTCGTCGCAGGCCGCCAGCACCTTGGCGCCATTGCCGGCCAAATCACCCACCAGGGGATTGAGCTGGGCCAGGGCAACGCGCATCAACGGGGCGGGGGAGAGGCCAGGCCATAGAGATTGTGCTCCAGCAGGGCCGGCAGCACGGCAGCCGGAATCTGGCTCGGGTCGAGCTGGCGGCGCACCTGGGAACTGGCGGTCGCTGGCACCTGCACCGGCAGCACCTCCAGCCGGGCTCCGAGCTGCTCGAGGGTGTGACGGTGTTCGGCGGTGAGGGGCCAGCCGCCCCGGGGTGCAATGGCCAGTTGGCAACGGCTGAGGATTTGATCGGCCTGTTTCCAGCGGGGGATCTGGGGGGCCAGGTCGCTGCCGACCACAAACACCAGCTCGGCCTGGGGCCAGCGCAGCTGTGCCCGCTCCAGCGTTTCGATCGCCCAGGGGCTGCTGAGGTCCTGGGCGAGTTCGAGGCGGGGGTTGCCAATCGACGCCACCAGGGCTGCCAGCAGCTGGGCCCGTTGCGCCAAGGGGGCCCCGTGCTGTTTGAGCGGATTGTCGCTGGCCCAGGTGGCCACGGCTGGATAGCGCTGCAGCAGGGCTTCCAACAGCACCTGGTGGCCGCAGGTGGGTGGGTCGGCGCTGGTGCCAAACAGGGCCAGCTGACTCATGGCTTCACCCTCACCGCTTCACGCCCACCGGTTCGCGCTCACGGCAGCAGGGCCTGCAGGGGGGTGGGCTGGGTTTGGCCCTGCCAGGTGCTCAGCCATTCGCGCACCTCGGGATCGCTCTGGCTCAACCGGCGCAGCAGGGCACCGGGTTTGCCGCCCTGTTGGGCCCCTTTCACCAATTCGGCTGCCGCCAAGCGGCCGGTGCGGCGGGTGGTGTGCACGGCCAGGGCCGCCTGGGCCAGGGCCACCGGTGCGGCGGGCGCCAGGCTGAGGCCGCCG
>CAYFKI010000094.1:0-5334 GCA_964343525.1 uncultured Cyanobium sp. | reverse complement strand
GGGGGTGAGCTCACCCCCCAGCAGGGTTGTTTTGGTGGCGCCTGTGAGGCTGAGGGGCGTGCAGGGCTGCTCCATCAAGGGGCGCACGGCTGGATCACCCAGGTCCCATTGCCGCAGCGGTGTGCCGACTGGATCGAGCTCCTCGTCCTGGCTCAACCGCCACAGGTAGCTGATATCAGTGGTTTGGGTGTCGTTGAGTTTGGCGAGAATGCGGCTAAGGCCATTGCTAGAGGCCAGTTCAGCCAATTGCTTATAACTTTCGGCCGCACCCGCGCTGCGCAGCAGCAAGAGTTTCACCAGTAAACCCGCGCTGGCCACGAGCAACAGGGCACCGATGATCAGGGCGATCGGAAGCGCCATCCCCTGGTCTTGATGGAATCGCCGGGTAGGGATGGGGCGCATGCTGACCCCCTAGGTGCAAACGGGGGTGGCTGCCGCCGTGGTGCCGTTGCCCAATTTGATATCGGAGAGGCCTGTTTGCGTGTTGAGGCACGCCTTGATATCCCACTGGGCCGATCCGCTGGCAACCGGTGTACCGGTGATGCTGAACAGGTCTGCGGAGCTGCTAATGGCAATGCTGTAAGAGCCGCCATTGGGGCTGGTGATCGTGCTGAAACTGGTGCCCTTGGCGCCGCCGTTGTTGGTGCTGATCGGAGCAATGCGTGCCAGGGCATCCCAGCCGGAAGGATTGGCGAGGAATTCTTCCCGGTAGGCCTCGATGCTGGTTTGGATGTTGGCAATTTGATTCGCCACATCTTTTTGGCGGGTGGCTTTGATTGAGTTCATATACTTCGGTAGTGCAATGGAACTCAGCAAACCCACGATCACCACGGCAATGAGCAGTTCAGGCAGGGTGAGACCCTGGCTGGATTGCCAGGGTCGGAATCGACGCTGAACCATCGCTGATTAGCTGCGGTCGTTTAGATCTGGGCGTAGGAAATGTCACCGGTGGTAGCAGCCACAGTCACCTGGCATTGTTTGCCGCTGGCGAGAGACGACGAGCCGCATTTGGCGCCGGAGGATGCGGTGGCAGCGGTTGTGGTGTAGGTCACCGAGGCGGTGGGTGCTGTGGCCGTATCGCCGCCGTTGCAATTACCCGCAATGGTGAGATCGGTGTTGGTTTTACCCGAGTTGGTGGTGTAATTAGCTGGATAGGTGCCTTCAGCGATAATGGCTGCGGAGCATTCCTTGGCCAGGCCAGCCGCTTCACCCAATTGGGTGTTGAGTTTGGCTTTGTCTTTCACGCCCAGGAATTTGGGTAGGGCCACGGCGCTGAGGATTCCCACAATCACGATCACCACCATCAGCTCCACCAAAGTGAAGCCCTTGCTGTGGCGAAGCCGGGCGATGGGTTGGCCACTCAGGCGGTTAGCGTGTCCGCGCTGTTTGGCTGCCATGGTGAGCGGAATCAGGTTCAGATTTGGATGGGTCATGGGGAGACAATGGTGGGTTCGGGGCTTTGGGCACCCGATGACATTGGCAACAGGAAGCCAGGGGCTCTTGTTGGATCTGTAAAAACAGTATTGCCGTTGATTTGCTGCAGTCATCACCCATTTGGGGGAGGATTTCCCCAGCGCTCAGTGAACCTTTCCTGAGGGAATCCTGAGAGCCAATCCTTGGGGATTTGTCGCCTTTTCGCTCTCCAGGGGAGATAACCGGCCCGAAACCCCATAACTTGGGCTGACCCCTGCGGATCGGGATGCTGTCCCTCTGGCGCACGCCCCAGGCCCCGAGAGCGCGTTCGCTGTCGGTTCGGATGGCCCGTTGGGGGGTGGGGATCGTGGTGGCCTATGGGCTGGTGGCCCTGCTCACCCCTCTACTGATCCAGTGGGGGGTGCTCAGTGACCCCAATGCGGGCCTGCAAAACCCGATCTACGCCCCACCCTCCTGGGGCCACTGGTGCGGCACCGATCGGCTGGGCCGCGATGTGTGTGTGCGCACCCTGGCGGGCAGCGGTGTGGCCCTTCAGGTGGTGCTGCTGGCCCTGACTATCGCCCTGGTGGTGGGGGTGCCCCTGGGCATGGTGAGTGGCTACCTGGGCGGCTGGGTGGACCGCTTGCTGGTGTTGCTGATGGACACCCTCTACACGCTGCCGGTGCTGCTGCTTTCGGTGGTGTTGGCCTTTTTGCTGGGTCGCGGCTTGCCCAATGCGGCCGCCGCCCTGTGTGTGGTGTACATCCCCCAGTACTTCCGCGTCGTGCGGAACCAATCGGCCCAGGTGAAGGCCGAGTTGTTTATCGAGGCGGCCCAATCGCTCGGGGCTGGCCCCCTATGGATTCTTCGCCGTTACCTGCTGCGCAATGTGATCACCTCCGTGCCGGTGTTGCTCACCCTCAACGCGGCGGATGCGGTGCTGGTGCTCGGGGGCCTGGGGTTTTTGGGCCTCGGTTTGCCGGAAACCATCCCCGAGTGGGGCGGTGATCTACAGCAGGCCCTCACCGCCGTTCCCACCGGCATCTGGTGGACAGCCCTCTATCCGGGTCTGGCGATGTTTGTGTTGGTGCTGGGGCTGTCGTTTTTAGGCGAGGGCCTGGAGCAGTGGCTGAGCGGGGGCAGCAGCGGGCGTGCAGGCTCCTAGGGGGCACGGCAGACTGGCTCAAGCGCCTGCTGTACCCATGCCCGCTTGGTTGGATGCCGTGTTGCTGGTTGCGGCTGGCCTGCTCTGGTTTAGCGGCAGCGCCGATCGCGATGACGTGCTCGGTTTTTTCCAGAAAATGCTGGCGGTGATTGCCCTGTTGGTGGTGGTGTTGGCCGGTCGCCAACTGGTGCTCGAGTTGCTGGCGTTGGGACTGGCGCTGTGGTTGCCCAGCGCCTCCAGCCCCCGCCTGCTCAGTAACGCAGGCGAACGGTCCGGGGCAATGCCTCGCTGATCGCCCCTTCCGCGTCTAGGGCGGGATAGGGACGCCCTTCCTTTTGACACCAGGCCGCCACCTGGGGATAGGCCCACTCGAACAGCACCGCGTCGTAGCGCCCGCTCGGCACCCCTTCCCCCGCCCGGGGAACCAGGCCCGCGGCTTCCCGTTGGCGCAGGGCTTCAAACAGCAAGGTGGCGGTGGCCACGCTCACATTGAGCGATTGCACCATGCCAATCATCGGAATCACGATCGCCTGATCCACCAGGGCGGTGGCCTCCTCACTGAGTCCCCACTTTTCGGCCCCCAGCACGAAGGCCGTGGGGCCGGTGAAGTCGCAGTGGCGGTAGTCGATGGCATCGACGGAGAGATGGGTGCCATAGAGGCGGAACCCCTGGTCTTTGAGCTGCTGCATCACCGCGGGCGTGCTGGTGTGGCGATGCAGCGGCACCCACTTCTCGCTGCCCTTGGCGGTGCTGTTGAGGGCGGCCAGCCGTCCGCTGAGGCTCACCACATGGGCATCGAGTACCCCCACGGCATCGCAGCTGCGCAGGATGGCGGAGAGGTTGTGGGGTTTGTCCACATGCTCCAGCAGCACGGTGAGATCCCCCATGCGGCGATCGAGCACGGCCTTGAGGCGCTCGAAGCGGCGGGGCAGCAGGGGCATGGCGGCTTGGGCTCCAGGGGGAACTCCTTTGATCAGAGGGTATGGGATGCCGTGGCCCAGATCCCTTTGGGCCAGGTGGCGACCTATGGCCAGATTGCGGCTTTGCTTGGTGCCGCAGGCCGGGCACGGCAGGTGGGATGGGCGCTGCGGCGTTTGCCCTTGCCCTCGGCGGTGCCCTGGCAGCGGGTGGTGAATGCCCGCGGCTGCATCAGCTTTTCGTTGGGCCGCGAGGGCAGTGATTGGATCCAGCGCGAGCTGTTGCTGGCTGAGGGCATTCCGGTGGATGGCCAGGGGCGCTTGCCCTTGGGGCGCTATCTCTGGAAACCAGCAGAGCTCCCCTGAGTGCCCGCGTCTGAGCCGATTGGGATCCTGCCCCGCCAGCTGGCCTGGGAGGTGTTGCTGGCGGTGGGGGCCGGGGCCTATGCCGATGTGGCCTTGGAGCGGGCCCTCCAACGCACCGCCATCGAGGGGGCCGATCGGGCCCTGGCCACCGACCTGGCCTATGGGGCCATCCGCCAGCGGCGCCTGCTCGATGCCTGGTTGGATCTGGTGGGCAAGGTGCCGGCGGCCAAGCAGCCCCCGAAACTGCGCTGGCTGCTGCACCTGGGCCTCTACCAACTCCTGTTCAGCACGCGGGTGCCCCCATCGGCGGCGGTGAGCACCAGCGTGGATCTGGCCAAGCGGGGCGGCCTGGCCCGGTTGGCGCCGGTGGTCAATGGGATGTTGCGGGCGGTGTTGCGGCGGCGTGAGGCCCTGGCCCCGGCCCAGGAGCCCTGGGCAGGGTTGGTGCTGCCGGCGGATCCAGCCCAGGCCTTTGGCCTACGCCATTCCCTGCCGGATTGGCTGGCGGCTCTGGTGCTGAGCTGGCTTCCGGCCGCAGCGGCGGAGGCCTTTGGTACGGCTTGCAACCAGCCGCCCGGGCTGGATCTGCGGGCGAATCCGCTCCAGACCAGCCGTGAGCCGCTCATGCAGGCCCTGGCGGCTGCAGGTGTGGCGGCCACGCCGATCAACGGCTTGCCCGAGGCGCTGAACCTGCAGGGCCGCAGCGGTGATCTGCGCAGCCTGCCCGGCTACAGCACGGGCCAGTGGTGCGTGCAGGATCGCTCAGCCCAGCGGGTGGGCCTGCTGCTGGATCCCCAGCCAGGGGAGCGGATTCTCGATGCCTGCGCGGCCCCCGGTGGCAAGAGCACCCACGTGGCGGAACTGATGCAGGATCAGGGCGAGGTGTGGGCGATTGATCGATCGGAGGCGCGCCTGCGCCGGGTGGCGATCAATGCGGCCCGGCTGGGGTTGGGCGCTGTGCACACCCTGGCCGCCGATGCCAGCCAGTTGGCCGATGCCAGACCGGAATGGGCGCAAACCTTTGATCGCATCCTGCTGGATGCCCCCTGTTCGGGCCTGGGAACCCTGGCCCGCCATGCCGATGCCCGTTGGCGGATTTCACCGGAGGCGATCGCGGAGCTCACGGCGCTGCAGGAGCGGTTGCTGCGCGGCTTGGTGCCGTTGCTCAAACCCGGCGGCCAATTGGTGTACGCCACCTGCACGGTGCATCCGGCAGAGAATGGCGCGTTAATCGATCGTTTTTTGGCCGAGCACCCCGACTGGCAGCTGGGGCAGCGCTGGCAGATCTGGCCGGGTTCAGAGCCAGGGGATGGCTTTTTTGCAGCCCTGTTGCAGGCGCCGGGCTGATCTTCCCTGGTGGATTGCCGCTGGCTCAGGGGGTGGGCGGCGCTGCTACCGGTGGCGGCGGCAGGTTGGGGCCAGCCGATGGCACCATCACCGGGGGACCATTGCTGGGGGTGCCCTCCGGAATCG
>CAYFKI010000093.1:0-5398 GCA_964343525.1 uncultured Cyanobium sp. | reverse complement strand
CCACCAGGTCACCGATCTGTTGGGAATCGCCCTCGGTGGAGGAGGTGGCGGTGGCGGCAAGGTGATGGGCTTTGGCTTCCCCGACCAGACCATCGTTTGGGATGGCACGGCGCTGCAAAACACCTATCAGGTGCTGTTGGAGCAGCAAAGTGACCCGCTCCCCTGGCGCACGGCTGATGTGGGCAATGGCTTTGGCACCAGCCTCGCTGCTGGCGGCGCCACCCAGGCCGCCGGCGCAAGCCCAGCAGGCGCTGGCCATGCCGGCACCGCTAGCTTCCGTGCACCCGTACGAGGCCTGTGGTAGACACGGGCTTGCCAGGGGGTCTAGCAATCTGGTGAATGCAGCGAACTCATAATTCGCCTTAGGCGAGTTCGATCCTCGCGACCCCCACTTTGGTTTTGCTGTGATCCCCCTTCTGGCCCTGGCCGTGTTGTTGGCCCTGCTGGCCTTCTTCTCGGCGGGTGAGTTTGCCCTGATTCGCCTCAGGCCCAGCCGGGTCCGTCAGCTGGAGGAAGCCGGGGAACCTGGGGCCCACGCCGTGGCCAAACTGCAGTGCCGCTTGCGGCGTGTGTTGGTGGCCACCCAGTTGGGGGCTGCCTTGGCCTTGGTGGCCCTTGGCTGGGCCGGTCGCGGTTTGGCGGAGCAGTTGGGCCGGGTGTGGCAGGGATCAGCGTCTTTGGCGGCAGTACCTCAGGAATGGCTGGATGCCCTGATGTTTTTGGGCTTGGTGTTGGTGGCCACCTTGCTCGGAGGTCTGATCCCCAAGGCTTGGGTGTTGCACCGTCCTGAGGCCTCGGCCCTGCGGCTAGCCCCCTTGCTCGACTCGGTGAGCCGCACCCTGGCGCCGTTGCTGTCGCTGATTGAGCGCCTTTCGGGGGTGCTGCTGCTGCTGTTGGGCCTCCCCCGCAACTGGGACGAACTGGTGCCGGTGCTCTCTGCTGGCGAGCTGGAAACCCTGATCGAAACAGGCAGTGTCACGGGCTTGATGCCCGATGAACGCAACATTCTCGAAGGGGTGTTTTCCCTGCGGGACACCCTGGTCCGCGAAGTGATGGTGCCCCGTTCCGGCATGGTCACCCTGCCGGTGGAGGTGACCTTTGCCGAAATGATGCGCGAGGTGCACGACACGGCCCATGCTCGGTTTCCGGTGATCGGCAACTCCCTCGACGATGTGCGCGGTGTGTTGGATTTGCGCCGCCTGGCCGATCCGATTGCCCGCGGCCTGCTGCAGAGCGACACCCCCTTGGCGCCCTATCTCACCCCTGCGGCCCGGGTGCAGGAGAGCACCCCGTTGGCGGCCCTGCTGCCCCTGATTCGCAGTGGCCAGCCGCTGCTGGTGGTGGTGGATGAGCATGGCGGCACCGAGGGGTTGGTGACCGTGGCCGACCTCACCAGCGAGATCGTTGGCGACGACGACAACCCCCTGGAGGCCGCCGAGGATCTCCAGGCCCTGGAGGACGGACGCTGGTCGGTGGCGGGGGATCTGGAAATCTTTGAACTCAACCGCCAGCTGGGCCTGCAGTTGCCCGAGGCGGATGGCCACCACACGCTGGCCGGCTTTGTATTGGAGCGCCTGCAACACATCCCCGCCCCCGGAGAAGGCTTGCGCTGGAAGGGTTATCAGTACCGGGTGCTGGCCATGGACGGCCCCCGCATCGAGCGGGTCGCGATCGAGCGCATCGAGAGTGAACGCCGCCAGGACGATGCGTCCGAGGGGGAGGCGTCTCCTTGAGGGGCCCCGATCACCGATAATGGCGGCCATCTGAGTGCCCTGGCCATGAACCCTGTGCGCGTGGGTGTCATTGGCATCGGCAACATGGGCTGGCACCACGCCCGGGTGCTGAGCTTGATCAAGGACGCCGAGCTGGTGGGGGTGGCCGATCCTGACCAGGTCCGCGGCAACCTGGCCATCGAGCAATTTGGCTGCCGCTGGTTTGCTTCCTACACCGAGATGCTGCCGCACGTGGATGCGGTGTGCATTGCCGTGCCCACCTTGCTGCACCACCGGGTGGGCCTGGCCTGTCTGCAGGCAGGCGTGCATGTGCTGATCGAAAAACCGATTGCCGCCAGCCAGGAAGAGGCGGCCGATTTGATTCGCGCCGCTGACCAGGCTGGCCGGCTGCTGCAGGTGGGCCATATCGAGCGCTTCAACCCCGCCTTCCGGGAATTGGTGAAGGTGACAGCCAACGAGGAAGTGGTGGTGCTGGAAGCGCGCCGTCATAGCCCCAATCCCGATCGCGCCAACGATGTGTCCGTGGTGCTGGATTTGATGATTCACGACATCGATCTGGTGCTGGAGCTCGCCGGAGCCCCCGTGGTGCGCTTGGCCGCTGCGGGCGGCCGCAGCGCTGAAGGGCCGATCGATTACGTGAATGCCACCTTGGGCTTCGCCAATGGCGTGGTGGCCAGCCTCACGGCCAGCAAGATGGCCCACCGCAAGATCCGCAGCCTCAGCGCCCATTGCCGTAGCAGCCTGGTGGAAACGGATTTCCTCAACCGCACGCTGCACATTCACCGCCGCGCCCACGAATCGGTGAGTGCTGACCACGGCGAACTTGTGTACCGCTCCGACGGGGTGATTGAGGAGGTGAGCACCACCTCGATTGAGCCGCTCTATGCCGAGCTCGAGCACTTTCTCCAGTGTGTGCGGGGCGTGGAGAAGCCCGCGGTGGATGGCCTGCAGGCGTCAAGGGCCCTGCTGCTCGCCGATTTGATCGAACAGTGCGTGGAGCAGCCCAGCCTGAGCATGAGCCTGGAGGAGCCGATCTAGGCGGTGAGTTGTTTGAGGGCTTCTAGCTGCCATTGGCGGCACTTGGCAGGCGAGGAGCGGTAGAAGAGATCCCAGGCATCAGCCTTGTGTTGGCTGTAGTGCTGTTCTGGAATGTCGGGGTGTTCGCCTTGCCATCCCACCCGCACGGCGTGACCAATCACCACGTCAAGGGCGAGGTCGTCATCGAAACTCACCTGGGGATTGGCGCCGAAAAACGCCATCAGGGTGATCAGGGTTTCGGTGCAGAGCTGGCGGTATTCCGAGGCCTCGATCTTGCTGAGGAGGTGCTCCACCAGGGCCGCGAAATTGCGTTCGCCAGGGGTTTTTTCGCTGAGGAGCGGGGCGCTTGCTAGGCGGTTGCGTTTTTCGAGCTTGTCGCCAATCACCAGGCCGCGGCAATGGTGAAGCAAATCCCAGATGCCGGGATAGAAATCCCGGGGCACCCGGCCCAGGGCGCCGAGTCGCATGCGATGTTGCAGCCAGCAGCCCCCCTGGGGCAGATCCTCGAGGGGATCGGGCACCTGCCAGCGCACCCTGCCCCGCAGGTGCAGTTGTTCTTTGCGCTGCAGGGCTGCACGGGCGTGCTCCACATCGGCGAGCACGCTGCGCAGTCGGCGGCGAATGGCGTGGGGTGGTTGGCCGCACAGGGCCTCAAAGGCATCGATCGGCGACAAATCAGCTTCGGCGGCTAATTCGCTGGTGAGCAGCAGTAGCAACTGACCCAGCTGGAGCGTGAGGCTGCCGCTGAGCAGGGCGGGTTCGTGGCGGGCCATGCCATCGAGGGCCAACAGCACCTCCTGCTGCAGCATCCACTCCCGGCCGTCCTCACCACTGAACTGGCGAATCATGGCGGCAATGGCGGCGCTGCCTTGGGGTTCGGTGATCAGTGAGTCGTTGGTGTAGTTCCGGCCCACCACCACGTGTTTCTGGCGCACCAGGAGGTCGGTGAGGGCATCTTCCAATTGGGGATGCACCAGTTGCAGCGACCCGGCCACCCGCCGCACCACATCCCAATCGGCGACTGTCAGGGCCCGCCGGTAGATCTCCTCCAGCAGGTCTTGGATACGGGTGGGGGTGTTGGTTTCGGGCCCCTGGAGCTGGGCCTGCAGGCCCAGGCGGCGCACCAATTGCTCCAACACTTCGCTTTGCTCCTCCAAAGAGGTGCTGCACCAGAGCCGGTCGGCCAATTCGCCAATGGTGATGTCGTTGCGCTCCAGCTCCTGCTCCTCGGCGGCCGAGAGCGGCATCTGGCTGGTGCTGGCCTGCAGGGGCGTACAGGTGGGCAGGGGAGGCGCAACGTCGGCGGTGGCCTGCGGCGGCAGATCCACCCAGCAGGCCTGATGCAGCAAGGTCGCGAGCGGGGCCAATTGCACGGCCACCCCCTCCAGTTGGCCGCTTCGCAGCCGTTCACCCAACTCCACAAAGGCTTGGGGGTTGGCCCGGAAGGGGGCTTCCGCCACGGGAACCAACAGCAGCGGTGAACCTGGGCCGCGCCAATGGCGGCGGAGGAGCCGCAGTTCAGCGGCCACCGCGTCGACCAGTTGCACCGGGTCATCGGCCAGGTAGAAGGTGCCCTCCTCGAGCACAGCGGGTAAAAAGGCCAGCAGCTCCAGCCCTTCGGGTCCCTCACGCCGGTACAGCCTGGCTGTGGCCATGGTTTCCATCCGCACCGATGGATGGCCGCTGAGCCCGAGCCGGCCATTGGCGCCCACCTGGGCCATGCGCTGGGTCAGTTGCCTGGAGCTGCCGATCGTGATCGCCGGCTGCGGTTCTGGTTGGCCATGGACGCCGTCGCTAGCCAGGGGCAGGCCCGCTTGGTGCAGGGCCTCGGCGATGGTGCCATTGGCCGGCACCAAGGCCACCAGCACGTGATCGGCCCCGAGGGGCTTGGGCCGCCGGCGTCCACTGGGGTCGAGATCATCCGGGGTGATCAGTCCCTGCAGCAGCAAATCCGATAGCCACGTGAGGCTCTGGGTCCAGAGCAGGGGCACATTGGGGTTCGCCTGGCGGGGCTGGCTACCGGGTTGGCGTCGTTCGGCCGGGATGGCGTGTTTGGGCACCAGATAGAGCTCGGGGAGCAGGGCGACCCCATCCGTGCTCACACTCACCGTGGTCAATTTCTGGCGCCACTGACGGGCTTCGTCCCAGCGCTCCTCACAGCAGGCCGTGATCAGTTCGTAGGCCCAGAACAGGGGCCATTCGCACTCGATGTGCTCAAAGGCCGCCAGCTCCTCGCGCTCGTAGTGCAGACGGGTGTGGTCTTCCACCACGGTTTGATGCCCATCGCGGCGGAAGCGCTTGTAGCCATAGGCCCCGCTGAGATCGTCGCGAATCTTGCGTCGGGTGCGCTCGGCCAGCTGGGGGTCGTCCACCGCCCAGGCCGGATAGCCAATCACCGAAAGGCAGGCGCTATCCACCTCCTTGCTGGCCGATTCGCGTGGCAACAGGCTTTGCAGCGCTCGCCGCAGCCGCACGATTGCATCGTGGGGGATCACCAGGCAGCAGCTGCCGTCGCCATGGGGGCCATAGAGATCCAGACCTTCGAGGGCTTCGAGGGCGGCCTTCACCATGCCGATCGAACTGGCGTTGCGCTCCGGCAGGCCATGGTTGCCCTTGTCGCACCGCTC
>CAYFKI010000092.1:0-5462 GCA_964343525.1 uncultured Cyanobium sp. | reverse complement strand
TCCATGCGCTGCTCCATCTGGCGCAGGAAGTAGCCGGTCATCATCGCGGAGGCCAGCAGACCGGCCAGGTTTTCCCGGTTGGTCTGGATTTTGACCTCAAATTGTTCGCCAGGGAGCATGCCCAACAGGCCATGCACGTTGTGGCGAATGATGTCTTGAATGTCGCCGCTGGCGGAGCGGGCAACCCGCTGCAACACATCCGGAGACTGCTCCTGGAGGTACTGAATCAGCGAATTACCGCTGATGGCCTCGTTGTCGGTCGTCAGGAACTCCGGGTTGAACATCGCCGGTGTGCTCTGCGTCACGGCCTGCACCCTACCCCAGCTGAAGCTGTTGACCAGGGACGGTGGCAGGGGGTGAGAACCGTAACCAACCGAACCGGTTGAGGGGCCAATAGCGCAGGATCGCCGTGCCAATCACCGCCTCCGAGGGCAACGGGCCCCAGAGGTGGGAATCGAGGCTGGCATTGCGGTTGTCGCCCATCACCAGCAGGTGCTCGGGCGGCACCGTGATCGGATCCATCCGGTAGTCCATGGGTTCGGCGGCCCAGTCGTGAGCCACCGGTTCGCCATTGCGCCACAGCACGCCATCCCGCACGGCGATGGTGTCGCCGGGCTCACCCACCACCCGTTTGATCAGGGCGGCTTTGGGGTCGTAGCCGGCCTGCTGCAGCACCGGCGGTGAGCGAAACACCACCACCGTGCCGATGGGAAGGGGACGGTGCAGCCGGGCCCGCAGCTTCTCCACCAGCACCCTGTCTTCGACCTGCAGGGTGGGCAGCATCGAGCCCGATGGGATCCAGCGGGGTTCAATCAGGGCCCAGCGCAGCACCAGGGCCAGGGCCACCCACAGCAACAAGGGCAGCAGTTGGCGCCGGATGGTGGCAGCCCAAGAGGCGGGAGGGGCTGAGTCGCTGGCCAAGGGAACGCGGGAGGATGGGGCTTCCATCCTGCTGGGCCCCGGTTTGCCGAACGCTCCACGCCCCTCCTTGGCGGCGCTGAATCTGCAGGCGGCGGTGGGGTTGCTTCGGGCCCTGCTGGATCTGGGTTTAGGCCAGGTGGTGCTGTGCCCTGGTAGTCGCTCGTCGCCGCTGGCGGTGGCGGCCGGTTGGCTGGAGCCGGCAGGCCTTGAGCTGGTGACAGCGATCGATGAGCGCTCGGCTGCCTTTTTCGCCCTCGGCTGCAGCCGGGCCACGGGCCGGCCTGCGGCGGTGGTGACCACCTCGGGCACGGCGGTGGCCAATCTGTTGCCAGCGGCGGTGGAGGCGGATTTCGGCGCCATCCCCCTGCTGTTGATCACGGCCGATCGGCCGCTGCGGCTCAAGGGCTGCGGGGCCAACCAAACCGTGAATCAGGAGTCGTTTCTGGCGGATTCGGTGCGTTGGCTGGGCCAGGCTCCGGCCGCTGGGCTAGCGGCGATGGCCCCGGCAGACCTCGATGCGATGGCGAGCCGGGCGATGGCGGCGGCCCTCGGACAAGGGGGCCAGCCGGCGGGGCCGGTGCACCTCAACCTGGCGATCGAGGAGCCGCTGCACGCCGATGCCGCTGCCCTCACGCAGCTGGCGCAGGCGCCTTTGGCGACCTCTGCTTCCCAGGCAGCCGCTGCCCCTGCTGGGCCCGTCCTTGGGCTAGCTGGCCTCGATCCCGACCGCCCGGGGGTGGTGGTGGCGGGGCCCTGGCGCGGCCAGCCCCAGCAGTGGGACCCCTTTGTGGCCGCCCTTCGCCGCTGGCTGGAGCGCACGGGCTGGCCCCTGTTGAGCGATGGCCTCAGCGGACTACGGGGTGTGCCGGGCCTGGAGCAGGTGCACGGCTACGACCTGCTGCTGGACGATCTGCCCGAGGGCCTTGCCTGCCAGCAGGTGTTGCGCCTGGGGCCGCTGCCGGCCAGCCGGCGGCTGCAGCGTTGGCTTGAAACCTGCGGCGGCCAGCAGCTGCTGGTGAGTGAGGGCGATCCCCGCGGCCTCGATCCCTTGAAGCTTTGCCAGCAGCAAACGGCGATGGGGTTGGCCGACTGGGTGGCTGGGTTGCCCGAAGCGATCTGGACGCAGCCGAGCACGGAAGCGTGTAGGGCCTACGCCAGGGCCTGGCATCAGCGGGAACGCGAGCTGCAGACCCAGTTGGATCAGGCCTTGGCCGGTGCCTGCAGTGAACCGGCCCTGGCCCGCCAGCTCAGCCGGTTGCTGCCGGAGGGGGTGCCTGTGGTGATGGCCAACAGCAGCCCGGTGCGCGATTGGGAGAGTTTTGGCGATCCCCAGGGGAAAGCCCGGCCTGTTTTTGGGTTTCGCGGAGCCTCAGGGATTGATGGCACCCTCTCTGTGGCCTGTGGGGTGGCCCACTCCCTGGGCCAGGCGGTGTTGATCACGGGTGATTTGGCCCTGCTGCACGACACCAATGGCTGGCTCTGGCGCCCGCAGTTGGCTGGCCGGCTCACCGTGGTGCTGATCAATAACGCCGGTGGCGGCATCTTTGAGCAGTTGCCGATCCGTTTGGAGGGCGATTCCCCCCTGGACTTTGAGCGCCTGTTTGCCATGCCCCAGCCGGTGGAGGCCCTGGCCCTGGCGGCGGCCTACGGCGTGCCGGCCCGGCGGCTAGGGGCGTGGTCTGGGCTGGCGGCCGATCTTGCCTGGGCGCTGGAGCAGCCCCTGGCGCTGTTGGAGCTGCGAACCGATCGCCAACAGGACGCCCGGCAACGCCATGCCCTGCGCAGAATGGCCCACGCCCCGAGCCCGTTGCCATGAGTGCTGTTCCCCACTGGCAGGCCGCGGGTGACTACGAGGACATCCGTTTCGAGCTCTCAGGCGATGGCATCGCCCGGATCACGATCAACCGTCCGCACAAGCGCAATGCGTTTCGGCCCCGCACGGTGCACGAGCTGTGTGATGCCTTCAGCCGCGTGCGCGACAACCCGGCCGTTGGCGTGGTGCTGTTCACCGGTGCCGGGCCCGCCGCCGATGGGGGCTGGGCCTTTTGTGCCGGTGGCGATCAGAGCGTGCGCGGCGATGGGGGGTATCTGGATGAGTCGGGGCTGCCTCGGCTCAACGTGCTTGATCTGCAGCGGCTGATTCGCAGCCTGCCCAAGGTGGTGATTGCCCTGGTGGCGGGCTATGCCATCGGCGGAGGCCAGGTGCTCCACCTGCTGTGCGATCTCAGCCTCGCCGCCGACAACGCGGTGTTTGGCCAGACCGGGCCCCGGGTGGGCAGCTTTGACGGCGGTTTTGGGGCCAGCTATCTGGCCAGGCTGGTGGGCCAACGCAAGGCGCGGGAGATCTGGTTTTTGTGCCGCCAGTACGGAGCCCAGGAGGCGTTGGCGATGGGCTTGGTGAATGCGGTGGTGCCCCTGGATCAGCTGCAGGAGGAGGGGGTGCGTTGGGCCCGGGAGGTGCTGCAGCACAGCCCCACGGCGATTCGCTGCCTGAAGGCGGCCTTCAATGCCGAAACCGATGGCATGGCCGGGCTCCAGGAATTGGCGGGCCAGGCCACCCACCTCTTCTATCGAACGGCCGAAGGCCAGGAGGGGCGCAATGCCTTTTTGGAGAAGCGCGCCCCCGATTTCTCCGATTCCCCCTGGCTGCCCTGATACCCGCTGCGTGAAACCCCTTGGCGCCGCGATGGTTGCTTGGGCGTTGGCGCCCGGGGTCTTTGGCCCGCTGCCGGCCCGGGCCTGGCTACCGGCGGCCGAACAGGCGGCGATGGAGCAAGCCGCGGCCCAGCAGGCGGGCGAGCAGGGTTTGGGTGCCGAATTGGTGTTGGATCGGCGCCACCGCCAGCTGACGTTGCTGGAGCAGGGGGTGGCGGTGGCCCACTTCCCGGTGGCGGTGGGGCGACCGGGCTGGGAAACCCCGGTGGGGCGCTTTGAGGTGATCGAGCTGGTGGTGGATCCCATCTGGGTCCATCCGGTGACCGGGCAGTCGGTGGCTCCAGGGGCCGACAACCCCTTGGGCAGCCGCTGGATTGGTTTTTACCGGGATTGCCAGCCGCGGCGGGGTTTCAACGCCGATCAGCACAGCCAGACCAAAGGCTGCGTCACCGCCGGCTTCCACGGCACCCCCAACCGCTCCAGCATTGGCCGGGCCGTGTCCCATGGCTGCGTGCGCCTGCTCGATGAGGACGTGCGCGCCCTGTTTGATCGTGTGCAGCTCGGAACCCCGGTCACGGTGCTGCCTTAGTAATCGCAACAACACGCGTAGAGTCGCGCCCAATTTCCGGGGTCTTCAGGGATGCGCGTTCTGTTTGCGGCTGCCGAATGCGCCCCCATGATCAAGGTGGGTGGCATGGGGGATGTGGTGGGCTCGCTGCCCCCCGCCCTGGCGGCCCTCGGCCATGACGTGCGCATCATCATGCCGGGCTACGGCAAGTTGTGGTCGATGTTGCAGGTGCCGTCGGAGCCGGTCTGGCGCGGCCGCACGATGGACAACGACTTCGCGGTGTTTGAGACCCGCCATCCCACCAATGGCCTGCCGATTTACCTGGTGGGCCACCCGGTGTTTGACCCCGAGCGCATTTACGGCGGCGAAGACGAGGACTGGCGCTTCACCTTCTTTGCCAGCGCGACCGCCGAATTCTGCTGGCACCACTGGAAACCCCAGGTGCTGCATTGCCACGACTGGCACACCGGCATGTTGCCGGTGTGGATGCACCAGGACGCCGAAATCAGCACGGTGTTCACCATCCACAACCTCAAGTACCAGGGCCCCTGGCGCTGGAAGCTCGACCGGATGACCTGGTGCCCCTGGTACATGCAGGGTGACCACACGATGGCGGCAGCCCTGCTGTATGCCGATCGGGTCAACGCGGTGTCGCCCACCTACGCGATGGAGATCCGCACCTCCGACTACGGCGAGCGCCTGGATGGCTTGCTCAATTTCGTGAGCGGCAAGTTGCGCGGGATCCTCAATGGCATCGATACCGCCGATTGGAATCCGGCCACCGATGCCGCCTTGCCCGCCACCTTTGATGCCAAGAATCTGGCTCCCCGCGCCCAGAACAAACAGGCCCTGCAGGAGCGCTTTGGTCTGGCGGTGAATCCACGCACCTACCTGATGGGGATGGTGAGCCGGCTGGTGGATCAAAAGGGCGTGGATCTGCTGTTGCAGGTGGCCGATCGGGTGCTCGCCTACACCGACAGCCAATTTGTGGTGTTGGGAACGGGCGATCGCTCGCTGGAATCGGCCCTGTGGCAGATGGCGTCGCGCCATCCCGGCCGCTTCGCGGTGTTCCTCACCTACGACGACGCCCTCTCCCGCTTGATCTATGGCGGCAGCGACGCCTTCTTGATGCCCAGCCGGTTTGAACCTTGCGGCATTAGCCAGATGCTGGCCATGCGTTACGGCTCGATTCCCGTGGTGCGCCGTGTCGGCGGGCTGGTTGACACCGTGCCGCCCAACGATCCCCTGGAGGGCACGGGCACCGGCTACGGCTTCGATCGCTACGAGCCGATCGACTTTTACACCGCCATCGTGCGCT